>CBIHQO010000045.1:0-16080 GCA_966211735.1 uncultured Schlesneria sp. | reverse complement strand
GGCAGCGAACCACTTTCCACAAACGGTGCGATTCGCTTCAGTTCCAGGTCGATCAATTCAATGTCTTTCAGTGTTCGCAATAAAGACGCTTGCGTCGTTGTCAGCAATTCACTGGTCGGCTGAATATCCATCAAGGCATCGCCCGGGCGGACGGACTGTCCCGGGAAAATGTGAAGCTTCGTGACAATCCCCGAAACCGTGGCCGGGATGCGTCGTTCGCTATGCCCCTGTTGCTCAGCAACGATTCCCGGGATCTGGATCGTCCGCCAGTAGTCGGTCAACTGCACTTCGGTCATCTCCAGGCCGAGGTTCTCGCGCGCCTGCTCGGACAGCGTGAGAACCGGCTTGGCGTCCCCGCCACCGTGATCATGTCCTTCGTGTCCGTGCCCGGCGTGGTGATCAGCAGCATGACCGTCGTCTTTCGAATCGGCTGCTGCGCCGTTGAACCACTGGTCCCACTGCGGTCGCGTTGCGACTGCCGTTGCTCCACAGACGGTAAGCAGCACCAAGCCGATCACGATTCGTTTCAGTCCAATCTTCATGGACGTCGTCCTCATAAATTGCAGCCGGATCTCCGGCTTTATGCCTGTCTCTTACTCTTCACATTACGATCTTTTCGCGACTTTGCAGGAAAGTCATTCGTCAGGAAGAGCACTGCTGCAATGAACAGCCCGGTGGTGACCCACATTTCATAAGTCATGATCATCGCTCGGCCCCAAACGGCGGGCATCCTGAATTGAACAGAAACCCACCCGGCGGCAACGTCTGGACGGACCTCAGCCGCCGAGCGGGCCTGCCTCCGATTCGCATCGGAGTCAGTTCATTTAGTCCTTAGGTTCGGGCTTTGGGGCGAGTACGATCTTCGCTGAGTAGGGCTTACCCTTGATCTTGAGCATCAGACGGGGTTCGCTCGTTTTTCGCCGTAAATCGTGAACCAGTTCACGATCATTCAGGCTGAACATGGACGAGAGTCCGGCTGGATCCGTCTTCTGGGGGACAGCCTTCAGCTTAAACGATTCGAGCTTACCATCATGCTTCAGGGTGATCGTGATGTCCTTCGCCTCAATCGGGACATTTTCCTTGACGGCACCATCGAGCAGATAGATCGTCGCGGTGTGAGTTTTCTCATCGTTCACAAACTCGGCGTGATATTCCTCTTCGCCCAGCTCAATCAGTGCCCCCTTGTGAGGACCCACTTCAGCATGGCCATCAGGTTTGGGAGCGTCGGCCACAGGAGGTGCACCGAATGCTTGAGCGGCTAACGATACCGCGCAGATTGAGGCCAGAAACAGCGCGTCCAACTTTTGAATGGCTTGAAAATACATGGCTTTTCCCAGGTGTAAGAGATACATACCAACGCTGATGCACCGCGGGTCTTCGTCGCAAGACAAAGCGGATTCCGCGCCATCGCGAGTGTTTGTCGAAACCCGACCGGTCACTTGATCTCACGATGAAGCATGAGATCAGCGGCGGGACTGAATAGCCGCAAGCTAAATTCGCAGCGGCTCAATGAGACGAGAGAAGCGAATCGATTAGATCCGGTAGACGCAAAGCGCGGAACGGCGCGCCTGTGCAGTGAGAGGCGGACCGAAGTCGACGCCGTCATGAATTGCAATCGTCAACGCAGCAAGCGTGATCAGCAATGACGATTCAGCAGGCCAGAAACCAAAGTCGTGCCAGTCCATGGAGGGTGGCAACGCAGCACGCGGCGTGGGGACGAAAAAGAAGTGTGACGCAACACAGAGGTGATGGCCGTGGGAGCCATCGCCTGGACACTGATGACCGTGCGAATGAATGCCATCGCACGACTCTTCGTGATCTTGGCAGCATTGCTCGTCGCAGCAATCCGAATCCGAAATAGACTCGTCGCAGCCTGTCGCGATCTGACAAACCGGACTGCCGGCCGACTGATCCCGGCCGCATGCGTGCCCCCCTAATCCACTGCAACAGCACATGAAGTGCTGGGCAGCGAACGCGGCAAGCAACAGCATCGAGACCACGCGATTCACAATCCACTCCTATCGGCAACTTTCGCCGATTATCGGCAGTTGCCGAATCTTGTCAACTGCGCCTCCACCATCACAGAGGATCAAGCAGTATCCATACCAATCGGATTCAGCCGCACTAACTCTTGAATTTCCTAAGCGGAAACAACCCTAATCGCCAATATGAGCAATCAGTCCGACTCGTGCTGTCGTCACACTGACAACCTCATGCAATTACTCCGTTGGGCCTCACTGCTGCCCAATCTGAGCCGCAGGCAAAAGCTGCTTCGAGGCACGATCCTGAACTTCCTTCAGCAACGCACGCTGGCGCTGCGACGCGCCACCAGGCTGGTTCTGGATGGCGGAACCGATCGCTGCTGGATTCAGTCCGCCGGTTAATTGCAGGCCTTGGATTTCCGTAGCCACCTTATGTACCTCGGTCAGCGCCTCCACATACGCGATCTGACTTTCGAAGTAGGCTTGCTGAGCTAACAGGACGGGTGCAAAAGCAGTTTCTCCCGCTGTGTGCAACTGCGTCGCCAGCTTCAAGTTCTCTTCGGTGTTCGGAAGGATGCCTTGTTTCAGTCGCTCGGTCTGTCGCAAGCTCGTTTTGTAGCGGCGGAATGACTCTGCAAGTTGGTCTCGCAGGACTAACCGAACACGATTGATTTCGGCTTGATCGGTCTGGATGTCGGCGAATGCTTTGTCGATGTTTCCCTGATTTCGATTGTAGATCGGGAATGGAAAGGCGACGAGCGTGCTGGCGGTTGTCGCCTGGGTCGCTTTGTCATAATCGATCACTGACTGCAGTGTGACATTGGGAATGGCTTGAGCACAGGAGAGCCGATAAACGGCCCGACCATGATCCAATTCAGATTCTGCCGATCTGAGTTGCGGGCTGCGCGCAAGCAAATCCTGCCAGCATGACTCCAAGTCCAGTTGAGGAATATCACTCGCCAACTCCCCCGCAAGCGGGAATGGTTGGATTGGCGAAGTACCGATCATCGTGGCCAGTTGCTCCCAGGCGGCGACATGGCGATATTCCGCGTCATCGAGTGTCAATCGCACGGTTTCGAGCTGAACTCTGGCCTGCAGGATATCAGCGCGCGTCCCTTGCTTAGAGGCAAAGTGACGTTCAGAGGCGGCGAGGCTGGCTTCAGCGATTTTCACTAATTTTTGTGCGACAGCCACTGCTTCCTGTGCACCAAGCGCCTCGTAGTAGCGGATCTTGAGATCATTCCTGACTCGCATCCATTGCGCTTCTCGATCCCACTCCGTCTTTTTGATCTCCTGCGCCGCAGCAGCCTGATCGAGATCGAGCTTCTTCGCCGTGACGAATTCCTGGCTTAGAAAAATGCCGTTGGATTGTTTCACCCTGGGATCGGACGCGGTGCCATTCAGATAACCAATTTGGGGATTGGGATACAATCCTGCTTGTCGGTAGGCACCTTGCTCAACTTCGACTCCCGCCTGGGCTTGAGCCAGTGTTGGATTATTCTGAAGAGCGAGCGCCTCCAACTGCTCCAAAGTTAATGCTCTTCCCGCGAATGCGTGTGGAGCAGACTGGTCAACTGATACCAGCGGTGGCGAAGGAGGGCTGTATTCGTCCGCCGATTGGGCATCGAGCGTCTGCCCGTTAATTAATTCAATTTCGCTTCGGAAAACGCCATCGCCCTCCGAAACGGGATGCCCGAGGGCCTGTGTTGCCGGGGGCCGTTGCGAGTCTGCGATAACGTCATCCGACTGTATTGCAGCAAGAGTCCGTTGGCCAGAACGCGAATTGGCACAACCGCATAGAGAATTGAGGGATGCTACCCCGAGGAAGAAGGCCAACAGCCGCTTCTTCCCCAAAGAGTGGACGTACTGGCACCTCTTCATCGTGCCCCACCAGCGAAATAACTCTGCAGTCCGTCCACATTTTGTTTCGACCACTTCGGCGCAACCGGGACAAACCAACTCCAGCACCCCGTCGTTGACGGTAGAATCGGTACATTTTGTGAGTGACGTCGTCCATCTTCGACGACAAAAAGACGCTATTTTGACGACAGCGTAAATCCGCGCCCCCGCAGATTGTCCTTCACGATGATGATGATTGCATAGTCAGCCTCTTTGGTTCACGTCGTTTGACACTGGACGTTCGCAATTCCATCATCCACGTCGATGACATTCTGCATCAATCTTGGTTGTGTCGATTTCATGGCGACTGGCAGCAATTGGCTCTGATGGATCGCTTTCAACATTTTTTGGCTTGGTATCTTGGTCTGAAGACTCCGGCCCCCGGGGAAGGTGCGCTGTGGCGTCTCGATTGGCGATCACCGGCACCGTCGTGGGCAATCGCAATTATCGCATTTGCCTTAGTGATCGGCGTCACCTGGATTTACAGGCGCGACGGCGAATCATTGAACTGGCGACAACGTCTGACACTGACAGTATTGCGACTATCTGTTTTCGTCGTCATTCTGGCGATGCTCACGGAATTAAGTCTGACCGTGGAACGGACGGGTTTGCCAAGTGTGGCGGTCATGATCGACACGTCCGCCAGCATGTCGCTTCAGGATCAGTATCCCGCCGGTTCCGCGGCGGCCGACCTGACGAAAACAATTTCCTTGAAGCCAGGTCGCGACGCCCAGCGCCTGGGACTGACTCAGGAAGTCCTCACGCGAAACAGTGGCCAGTTTCTGAAAGATCTGCAGCGCAACCATCAGGTCAAGGTGTACCGTTTCTCTGACACCGCAACACTTCTTGATGCAGGGAACCTGGAAGCCACCGACAATGCGATGTCGCTCGAACCAACTGAAAATGAGACGGGATCGACAGTTCCCCCAGGTAAACCAAAGCTGCCACCCTTTCAGGCCGCTCTGGCAGAAATCGCTTCGTTGCGTGCTGACGGAGAGCAAACTCGTCCGGCTCCGTCCGTGAAGAAGGTGCTGGCCGACTTAAGAGGGACGCCACCAGCGGCGTTGATCCTGTTCACCGATGGTGTCGCCAGCGTTTCAGAAGTCGATAAGTTATCGACCATTGCCGAATCGGTTCGTCGCAAGGGAACACAATTGCATATTGTCGGCTTGGGTAGTGACGAGGCATCAAAAGACGTTTTGATCTACGACACGCTTGTCGACGAGGTTGCGTTTGTCGGAGACCCAATGTCATTTACCGCTAAAGTGAAAAGCTTTGGCTATGCCGGCAAGAAGTTGACGTTACGGCTGCGCAAAGAAGGTGAAGAAGGAGTTCTCGCCACGCAAGAGATCAAAGCTCCGCCTGACGGACAACCTTTGAAGGTCGAGTTATCGTACACCTCCAGTAAGCCCGGCGAATTTGATCTCAGCTTGGAAGTCGTGCCGCAGTCTGACGAAATCAATAAACAAAACAACGCGGAAATACGGCACGTCAGCGTTCGCGAAGAGAAGATCCGCGTCCTGCTGGTCGACGGAGTTCCCCGCTATGAGTTCCGCTATCTGAAGCAATTATTCGAACGCGACAAATCGACAGAGCTGAGCACTCTGTTGCAGGACGCCGATCTCGAATATTCGCAGGAAGATCGGACGGCTCTGCAACACTTTCCGGTCAAGAAAGAGGATCTCGCCAAGTTCGACGTTATTATTTTCGGGGATCTCAACCCGGGAGTCCTCGGCCCCTCCGTGCTGGAAAACCTGCGAGACTTCGTACGGGAGAAGGGGGGCAGTATTGTCTTTATCGCCGGGCCGCAAGCGAACCCGGCCGCCTTCAATGGAACCCCGCTGGAAGCGGTGCTGCCTTTTGAACCCGCCGATGTCCGCGTTCCCGCACCAGATGCTGCGTCATACGACAGCTTCCATCCTGTGCTGACGTTGGAAGGCCAGAAAGGGAACAGTCTGTTCCGACTGGGTGACGGTGAAGCCGATAGCCTGCGAATCTGGAACAGCTTGCCCAGCTTGTACTGGTTTGTTGAGATCCCCAAAACGAAGGCGGGAGTGCGTGTCTTTGCCGAGCATCCTCTGAAGTCAGGAAGCAATGGCCGCTTGCCGATCATCATGCTGCAACAGGTGGGCGCCGGAAAAGTGCTGTACCACGCCACCGATGAATCGTGGCGCTGGCGGTTCCGACGTGGCGACTTCTACTACGGAAGATATTGGATCCAGGCGATTCGATACCTCAGTCGCGGTCGACTGATTGGTAAAGACCGCACAGCGGAACTGAGTGTCGATCAACTGGTCTATCAACGGGGTCAGCCGGTGACATTACGAGTCCGATTCGTAGATGAAAAGTTCCTGCCGACGGACCCGAGCGGTGTGACTGTCATGGTCGAACTGAAAGGAGAAGGTCGTCAACCGGTGAAGCTGACCCGGTTACGCGAAGCACCAACGATGTTCGAAGGGCAGTTGGCTCGTCTGTCCGACGGATCCTATCACGCCTGGATTTCGCAACCCGCATTCAACGAAGCACCGCCATCGACGGATTTCCGCGTCGAAGCCCCCTTGCGCGAACTGCAACGCCGAGGTATGGACAAGGCCGATTTACAACTGGCGGCAAAACAATCCAATGGTCGGCTGTACTCGCTCGACAACGTCGATACGCTTCCCGCAGAAGTCCCTCTGGGAACGCCCATTCCGCTTCAGACCGATAATCCGATTCCATTATGGAACCGCTGGGAAGTTCTATCGGTGTTCGCCATGTTACTGACGACGGAATGGATGCTTCGCAAACGCTGGCGGTTGGTCTGATCGCCGTGCAACGCGTCGGGGAATGGAAAACGGCTTGAGATGCGTCACGAGTCACAGCAGACTGGGTCGTTGGTTCGAGATGTTCAGTACGATCCTGTCGTATCCGGCCTTGCACGACTGTTGGCAATCGGCGTGTTGGCTTTAGTCGGTGTAACTTGGAAGCTCTGGACTCCGCAGACTGTCTTCCCGCAAGTACCACTCGTTCACTTCGCTTGTGATTGCCCCGGCTGGTGTGACTGGATCTGTCTGGCAATACTTGTCACCGGAGCCACGACGCTGCTCTGTATCGGCCGATGGGGCCTCGCAAGCCGCGTTGCCAGTGCGGGGATCGCCATTTCACTGTCAGGCTTCTTCATACTCGATCAGCATCGACTGCAACCGTGGGCATGGCAATTCTTGCTGCTGTCGGTACTGTTGTCGCTCGCAGATGACACGACAGTTCGGCGGGGATGGATCTGGCTCACGATCTCGATCTACTTCTGGTCCGCAGTCTCCAAATTCGACTACAACTTTTTCCACGATCAAGGCCCAATTCTGGTGGAGGGATTTCAACGCGCCCTCGGTATCCGCCAGACAATGAATCGCTGGACAGAATTGTTCGATGTCTGGTCCTCGTTCGCATTGGCTTCGGGCGAGCTATTCGTGGCGATCTTATTGTCGCTTCGCCGAACCAGACGATTCGGAGTCTGGCTTGCGATTTTAATGCACGGGGCGCTGCTCGTGGCGCTTGGGCCGCTGGGCCTGCAGCATTCATGGGGCGTGTTGCTTTGGAACCTGTTCTTTGCAGGCCAGACCTGGTTGCTGTTTCGAACTGTTTCGACACCAGGACGCGACGACGATGCAGGTTCACGAGCGACTCAACACGTTGGATTGATCAGCAGAAGCTGCAATGGTGTTGCCATCGGAATCATTCTCGGCGCGGTGCTCTGGCCGATCTTGGAGCCTGTCGACGGCTGCGATCATTGGCTGGCCTGGGCCGTCTATTCGGCACGTGCCGGCCACGTTGAAATCCTCATCACATCAGACGAACCACCTCTCAGTGGTCCCGTCGAGTACGATCCAGTTCTTAGAACGATCGATGGAGTGAGCGGCATTTACTATCGTCCGAACGTTGCTGGCTGGTCGTTGAAAGAATTGGGCGTCCCGATTTATCCGCAGTTCAGGTTCCAGGTCGCTGTCGGAAACGATTTGAAACGACGATTTCAACTGGAGAACTTGCAGGTTGTCCGTTGGAGACGAAATCGATGGAACGGGAAGCCAACGGACCAGCGAGTCGTCGACCTGCTAATCGGCAACACATCTGGTCCATCGATTTGGAACACTCAACCTCGCTGGAGCAACCGCGAGTGAGTCGCCGCAGCTTTCTGCGGCGAACTCATCGCTGTGACAGGCTTCTTACTTCGCCTTCTTCGCGAACGTGTAGATCCCCTTGCCTGACGGGCTGACGATCATGAAGTAAGTTTCACCTGCTTCGTCTTCACCAAAGCTCATCACTGGCAGGTTTGCCCCTGTATAGAGAATCGGTTGATTGGCAACAACGGCTTTCTTGGCTTCGTCATACCTCAAGGCCCAGATCTTTCCCGACACGTAGTCCGCATACAGATAGGCACCGACCAGTTCAGGATGCTTCTTGCCACGATAGACATTGCCGCCCGTGATCGATTTGCCCACATCGTGGTTGTATTCCCAAATCGGTTCGATTAACACGGACGAAGCACTCAAGCTATTCGGGGCGAATTCGTGCTTGGCTTCCCGCAGGTTCCAGCCGTAGTTTCCACCCTTCACTCCGAGATTGATTTCTTCCCAGATGTTTTGTCCCACGTCAGCAATCCACAATTGGCCAGTCTGACGATCGAACGACATCCGCCAGACGTTGCGAAGGCCATAGCAGTAGATCTCTGGCAATGCGATCGGCTTGTTTCCGGCCATCTTGTTGATGAACGGATTGTCCTTCGGAATGCCATACTTCAGATTGCCGTCTTTCTTGTCGACATCGATTCGCAGGATCTTGCCGAGCAACGTCTGCAGGTTCTGACCATTGTTGTGTGGGTCGTTACCGGCTCCGCCATCGCCGATGGTAATGTAGAGATAGCCGTCTGGGCCAAAGCAGATTGTTCCGCCCTTGTGGTTCCAATAGGGATGCTCAACCCTCAGCAACTCCTCTTCACTGCCTGGATCTGCTTTGTTGGGATCGTCTTTCGAGACCTTGAATCGCGAAATCACCGTCGTGTGCGGATGACTGGTCGTCGTGTAGAACACGAAGAACTCGCCATTGGCCTTGTACTTGGGATGAAAGGCCATTCCCAGGAAACCTTCTTCGTTTTCCTTATCGATATAGACGACTTTCTTGGACAGATCCAGGAAGATTTTTGTCTCTTTCGACTCGGGCGTGAAGACGTGAACAATCCCCTGTTGCTGCGGCACAAACATGCGGCCCGAGCCATCGCCGGCGTTGGTCAATAGAATCGGGCGAAGCGGTGTCGGAACGCCATCCTTGTCGGATTCCCAGCCGGTCCACTTCAAATCGCCGAAAGCGACCACCGGTTCGAGAGCCAACGGCGTCTCAACGACTTGAGCAAAGGTTGTTCGGCCAAGGCCGAGCAGCACGGTCAATACGAGCAGATAACGAATCACGATGAGGCGGTTCCTATTGAAGAGGGAGTGAACGATCGAGCCTGGAGGCTGAGGGTCTCGAAACGGATAGCGATCGAAGTCAGGACAATTCGGCCCGAACAGTTTCCAATAGCTTCTTGGTCAGCTTGATTCCATCGGCTTCGCTGTGCTTGCCGCCTTCGTATTCGACGCCAATCCAGCCGCGGTATCCGTAGGACAGCACGATCGGCAGAATCTTGCGATAGTCGGTCTTGGTCTCGTTTCCGGCTTCGTCGAACTCATGTGATTTCGCACTGACCCCCTTGGCAAATGGCATCAGTTCCTCGGTTCCCTTATAGCGGTCATACCAGATCTTGTCGGCGACGCGGAAGTTGCCGAAGTCAGGCAATGTTCCGCAGCCGGGATGCTGCACAGTATGAATGACCGAGGAGAGCCACGTCCCGTTCGACGACAGGCCACCGTGGTTCTCGACGATGACGCTGATGTGGTGTGTGGCGGCGAACTCGGTCAGCTTGCGCAGGCCATCGGCGGCCAGTTTCATCTGTTCCCAATAGGTGCCACTCGACTGGGCGTTGACGCGGATCGCGTGGCATCCCAGAAACTTCGCGGCTTCGACCCATTTGTGATGATTTTCAACAGCCTGCTTGCGTTTGGCTTCGTCAGGGTCACCCAACGCTCCTTCGCCATCACACATGATCAGGACGCTCGTCACACCATTGTCTTCGGCCCGCTTCTTGAGTTCACCCAGGTAAGCCTGATCCTTGGCTTTGTCCTTGAAGAACTGGTTGACGTATTCGATCCCTTCAATACCGAATTCGTTCTTGGCCATCGCGGCAAATTCGCGCGGATCCGCTTTGTCATTGAAGAACCGACGATGCAGCGACCATTGAGCCAGCGAGATCTTGAACAACGGGGCCTTGGCCGGAGGATCGGCGGCAAACGCGACGGGGTTCCACGAAGTCGTCGCCCCGGCGGCAATCAATCCGGCAGACGCAGACAGGAAATGGCGACGAGACAACGGTTGCGACATCAGTTGATCCTTTAGGCGATGACTGACAAGGTTGAAAATGCAGTCGGAATTCTAGTCACCCATTTCGCCGAATGCGAAGCATGCGTCTTGTTCCTTGCCTGAAAGCGTCGCCAATTCAGAATCAAGGGCGGAACAATGTCGTTCTCGCCGCTTCCGACATCGCGACGACGGCGGGATGCTTCAATCGCTTCTCGACCGAGACCGCATAGAATCGTTCGCGTAGAGAGGCCTGATGTCCGACGACTGCCACGCGATACATCCGCTTGACATCATCTTCAACCGCGCTGGGGGCGGCGAATAAGCCGTCACCAAACTGACCGAACGCTTCGAGCAGTGCGCTGTCCGCAAATTCGCCACGAATGCGCGGCCGGATACCCAATTCATCAAACCATTGCTCCAGTGATCGTCGCATGGCGGCGTTACCGCTGGGCAACAGGAACGGAGCGCCGTCCAAAGACGCGGGAAACCCTTCTCGATACCGCGCGGCCAGGTCTTCGGTTCCAAAGAATGTCAGCCCGCATTCCCCCAGCAAGTGATTAAACGCCTTGAAGCCAAGTCGCGGATTGGCGGGAATATCACTCAGCACCAGGTCGAGTTCGTGCAAGGCGAGCTGCGCCATCAGACTGTCTGGCTCGCCATCAATACAGGTGATCCGCACCTCTTCAGGCAGGCGAAGAATTGGCTCCAGCAGGCGATGAACCATCAATTTCGGAAGGGCATCGACGACCCCCACGACCACTTGAATCGGTTGCCCTGTTGGTTGAGTCCGAATGGCATCCTGCAGTTCTCGCCCCAGCGAGAAGATTTCGTCGGCATAGCGATACACCATGCGACCCATTTCGGTCAGCACGAGGTTTCGCCCCGACCGCTCGAACAGCGCTGTCTTGAGCGACTTCTCGAGTTCACGAATCTGGCCGCTGATCGTGGGCTGCGCCAGGCGAAGCTGTTTGCAAGCCTTGGCAACGCTCCCCTCGCGAGCGACAACCCAGAAGTACATCAGATGGTGATAATTCAGCCAGTCCATCGCGACTCCGAATCCATCGGCTTTTCCGATGCATTGTAGTCAAACAATCTATTAGTCCGCTACCTCGATCCTGCGTAAAAATACCTGTGCGTGATGAACGAATCTTGAAAAACGAATCACAACGAGGAGACATCACATGTTGTTGGAAATGCATGCCCGTGGCGTCGATGTGGATCATGGTCTGCGTGAGTATGTCGAACGGAGACTTGACTTTGCGCTGTCTCGATTCGGATCGCAGATCACCAAGGCCGCGGTCCATTTGACTGACACCAATGGCCCCAAGGGGGGGATTGATAAATCGTGTCAAATCGTCGTTCGCCTGAAAGGACTGGGTGATATCGTGGCTGAAGTCGAGGATGCGGAATGGCCGGTGACAATCGACCGAGCCGCCGCGCGAATCGGCCAGAACGCTCGCCGCAGCCTGGAACGGCGACGTCAATTTGATCGAAGTCGACCGCAAGAATGAATTGTTTTCACCGATTTCACCATCGAAATACGGAGGATGATCAACAGATCGAGCCATGTTTTTTGACCCCCTTTATTTACTGTTCGCATTGCCCGGCGTCTTATTGTCGATGTGGGCGAGCTTTCGAGTCCGCTCAGCTTTCGCGAAGTATTCGCAAGTACCAAGCTCCCGTGGGTATACCGGAGCACAAGCGGCACGGCGATTACTTGATGATGCCGGGTTGCACGAGGTCGATATCGTCGAAGTCGCAGGGCAGTTGTCGGATCACTACGATCCTTCAAACCGCCAGCTGGCTTTGTCGAGCGACGTTTATCGTAGCCATTCAATCGCCTCTGTCGGCGTGGCCTGCCACGAAGCAGGTCATGCTTTGCAGCATGCGACAGGTTACGCACCGTTGGGACTTCGTTCAGCCTTGGTTCCGACGGTCGGGATCGGCACGAACATTGGGCTGATGATGATGGGGATCGGACTATTCCTGTCGCCGTGGGTTGTGCTGCTTGGGGCCGCTCTGTTTTCGATGGTGCTGTTATTTCAGGTCGTAACGCTGCCCGTGGAGTTCGATGCATCCAATCGAGCGAAACGGCTGGTGGTCGAGGCGGGTATCATCGAGCCCTACGAACGCGAAGGGGTTGATCGTGTGTTGAATGCGGCTGCACTGACTTACGTGGCGGCGGCATTCAGTACGCTGATGGTGCTCGTGTACTACCTGTTTCGCGCGGGCCTCCTGGGTGGCCGCTCGCACGACGACTAATCAAGCGAGACCGCAACACGGCATGACACGACCTTGATTAGCCAGAGTGACTTCCGGAATTCGGCGTGAGCCGATATGCCCGGTTGGGTCGAACTTGGACACGTTGATCCCGTTCCGGGCTCCTTCCAGACCTACAGAAATGTCTTGAGGACCGATGCCTGCAATTGGTTGATTTACTTCAACTTTTCGGGTGACTCAAGCATTTCTGATGGAGTCCGGCAACCCGTCGATTAAGAGTTAGCCGGTGGCTGCCTTCAGCCCCTCCAGCACTTTTTCAAGTGTTGCAGGGTCGACCGGTTTCACGACATGACTATTAAAGCCTGCTTCTTGAGAGCGTTGTTTGTCTTCATCCTGTCCCCAGCCGGTTAAGGCCACGATCACGACATTTTTCCCCCAAGGCTGTTCCCGGATCCGTCGGCAGGTATCAAAACCGTTTAGCTTCGGCATGCCGATGTCTAGAAGAATCAGATCTGGAAAAAATGTCTCCGCAACTTGAATCCCCGCGAGGCCATCGTGAGCGGTACGAACGTCGTTGCCCATCATCGTCAGCATCATCGCCATGCTGCCCGCCGCATCGCGATTGTCATCGACGACCAGGATTCGGTGGCGAGTTGATTTCACTACGGGTTCGTCGCCGCTGGAATTCTGCTGTTGATGGACGGCGAGAACGACTGGCAAGTGGATCGAGAATTCGCTTCCTTTGCCTAAGCCCGCACTGCGTGCAGCCACAGTGCCGCCATGCAATTCGATCAGTTGCTTGACGATGTTCAGTCCGACGCCGAGACCGCCCTGCGATTGCTCCAGGGAACGATCGATCTGCGTGAACATGTCGAATACCTTGCCCAACATCGCGGCCTCGATCCCAATACCTTTGTCCTTGACCGTAATCACGGCCTCATTGCCACAATGCTCCGCAGTCACCCAGATTGGACCTCCCGGATCACTGTACTTGATGGCGTTGTTGACCAGGTTCGAGATTGCTTGAGCCAGTCGTGTCTTATCGGCATCCACGTAAGTGGGTTCTTCGGGCACCTTGACCGTTAATTCATGATGCCCATGGTCGGCGTGCTGGCCGATGACCTCGAGAGCGTGAGCCACGACAGCCCCCAGAGACAACCGCTCTTTCCGGAGTTGCAGCTTGCCCTGGCTGATTCGGCTGACATCGAGCAGATCGTCGACGAGTCTGACGAGATGCTGCAGTTGACGTTCCATCATCGGTCGAGCTTGAGCCAATGCCGCTCGATCATTGTCGGCGAGTCGTAACACCTGCAGGCCGTTTCGCAGTGAGGCAAGTGGATTTCTTAACTCGTGGGCCAGGACCGCAAGGAATTCGTTCTTCCGCCGGTCTTCCAGTTTACGAGCGGACACGTCACGTGCAATTTTAGAGGCACCGACGACCTTTCCATCGGCGCTCAGGATCGGCGAGATCGTCAAGGCGACGTCAACAAGACTTCCGTCCTTGCGAACACGCTTGGTTTCGAAATGCTCAACACTCTCAGCTCGC
Organism: uncultured Schlesneria sp.; assembly: GCA_966211735.1. Taxonomy (GTDB): domain Bacteria; phylum Planctomycetota; class Planctomycetia; order Planctomycetales; family Planctomycetaceae; genus Schlesneria. The sequence continues at coordinate 2,007 of CBIHQO010000045.1, read as the reverse complement.
GCAATCCTCTCCATCAGGTTTGGTAACTCGTCGGGATGATCTCGAGGGATCAGAATCGATAGCGGCTGTCCAAGGGCCTCGTCGGCCGAATAGCCATACAGCTGTTGTGCCCCTTTGTTCCAGCTCGAGATCTTGCCATCGAGTGTCTCGCCAATAATGGCATCGTCGGATGATTCGACGATAGCGGCCAGGCGGAGGCGCGTTTCGACCGCACGACGCATCTCTGTCACGTCGCGGAAGACGAGGACCGCGCCCTCAATTTCACCGCTCTTGCTGCGGATCGGTGCCGCGGAATCCTCAATAGGGATCGTCTTGCCATTTTTGGCGATCAAGGCGGTGTCGTTGGCGAGGGTGACGACGTTTCCCTTGAGTAAGACCAGCTTCACAGGATTGATGAAGGGTTCACTTGTTGTTTCGTTGATGATGCGAAAAACCGAATCCAACGGCTTGTTAGTTGCCTCTTCGAGATTCCAACCGGTCAGTTCCGACGCCACCGGATTAAGGAACGTGATGATCCCCTCCCCGTCGGTCACGATGACGGCGTCGCCGATGCTGGAGAGAGTGACCTGCAACTGTTCTCGTTGCCGATCAATCTCGTGTGCCAACTCTTCCGCTGCGCGACGTGCGACTTCTTCCATTAACAACCGACGCTGACTTTCTTCGGCCGCTTGTCGCTCGGTCAAATCACGGGTGACCTTCGCATAACCGCGCAGAATTCCAGTTTCGTCTCTGACGGACGTAATAACGACATTCGCCCAAAAGGTCGTCCCATCCTTTCGAACGCGCAATCCTTCGTCCTCAAAACGCCCCACGGCGGCCGCGATTCTCAGTTCTTCCGCCGGCCAATCTCGGTCGATGTCAGCCTTCGTATAGAATTTTGAAAAATGCTGCCCGATGATTTCTTCGGCACTGTATTGCTTCAGACGTTGAGCTCCCACATTCCAGGTTGCGATTCGTCCGTCCGGGTCGAGCATGAAAACTGCATAATCCGAGACGCTATCGACGAGCAGGCGGAACCGTTCTTCACTCAGCCTCAGCCGCTCTTCCGCCTGTTTGCGGTCCGTAAGGTCACGCGTAATCTTCAGGAAGCCTCGCACTTCCTGGTCGGGGCCTCTCAGGGTCGTGATCACCACGCTGGCCCAGAATTTTGTGCCGTCTTTTCGCAGACGCCAGTTTTCTTCCTCAAAGCGCCCGATCGCAGTAGCGACCTTCAATTCGTGGGCGGGCCAGCCGGCCGAAACAGACTCACGCGGGTAAAAGCGAGAGAAATGCTGGCCGATGATTTCTTCAGGACGATATCCTTTCAGCCGCTCGGCACCCGCATTCCACGTCAGGACGATTCCATTCCGATCGAGTAGCAAAACTGAATAGTCTCGGACCCCGGCCACCAATTGGGCAAAGTGTTCTTCGCTGTGCTGCAGGCCTGCCTCCGCCATATTTTGGGACTCGACGACGGCTTCCAGCGAGGCGGTCGAAGTCGGAGACAATTTGGGCTTCGCAGGCTGTTGGGGCGGATTCGCGAACAGTCGCTGCAAGTATTCGAACATTGGTGGCATTGTCCCCCAGGAAGGCGTATCTCTGTCACCAAGATATTAATCTACCCTGCCGCCATTAGCGCCCCGATGACAAATCGCCATCGGGAAACTGACCAGAATGTGGCTGTAGATGAAGTGATATTGCACTGAGGGACAGATTCCCCGCCATTGCCATTATCCAGATCGCAAACTGTGTGCCGAACTCCAACGTGGCGGCCCCTTTTCTGACTACGGGATTTCTAAATCGTATCGCGTAGAATCCGCCGATGACAATGAGGCAAGCAACGTAAGAAGGCCGCGCCATGACCAGCGATGAACGACGGATGACCGTCTGTGTTGTCCAAGCGGGATCAGTCCTGTTCGAGACCCCACGGACCTTGGAGAAACTCGCGGGCCTTGCTGCCGAAGCACGCACGGCCGGGGCGCAACTGGCCGTGTTTCCCGAGGCCTTCATCGGCGGGTATCCGAAGGG
>CBIHQO010000044.1:0-16091 GCA_966211735.1 uncultured Schlesneria sp. | reverse complement strand
CGCGTCTGACACAACCCCGCCGCGTCTGACACAACCTCTGAATTGTAGTTAAAATGGCCACATGCATTTCCCGCTTGGCGGACTCGAATTCAAGCTCTCCGACGTTAGCCGCGTCTTTCGAAGAGGGCTGACCGGCACCCGAATGATTCCTCTCTTGTCGCACATATTTCGTGAGTGGATCAATCCCCTAAATCAGGTATTTGGGTCATTTTCTCCAAGGTTTCTCCACGCATGTCACATCCCGTTGAGTACCAATAGTTATCGCAACATCCAGTCGCCGTATGCCCGAGAACTTCTACCAAACTTCATCCCGCATTCCCGCCCTGGATCCAAAGCGGTGTCTAGCCACCGCACTCCAAAGTGTCACGCCCGGAGTGCTCCGACTCGACAGAGCTTTGGCTTCAGTCACCAAAAACTAACAAGGGTCGACTTTTTGCACTTCGCAACATCATTCTCTATTAGCGAGTTCCCGTGAACACGCCGAATCCGCGAAATCGGCCGCTGCCGACGGCCACTGGGCCGCGAATAGCGACTGGGAACTTCGCTCGAATGTGGTAGCGAGGCGCATTGCCGAGATTTTCTGGAGGCAAATATCTCGATGCCAAATCCACCCCCGGTTGAAAGCCAACATCGCTCCATTCCAGTTCCAGCTGATCAATCAACTCGTTGGAATAGCCTGCCTGTCGAAAGGCTTTGCGGAGGAGATTATCAACTCTTGCATCAAGTCGTGTCAGGTATCGCTTTTGTGTTTCGGCATCGAGTCCGTTCTTGAGCTTTCGTCGGAGATGGTCTGGGTCATCGTAGCCGGGAAGAATGACAGGCGTGACGGTCGACCATGTGGTCGATTCTTCGATGTATTGTCGCAGTACCCAATCTGATCCTGGCAGGATGGTCAGCAAAGCTGCAACACCGTTGTCATTCGTCAAATCCGCGCCAGCCATCGCCCGCCGAGCCCATGTAATCTGTTGATTGCAATGAGAGGGAGCCGTAATGAGAACTCGGCGAATCGATTCAACTCGCCCCAATGCATGGTTGATTGTGGGCAACGGCAGATATTGAAATCGGTCGATACTTCGCTGTCCGCTCGGTGGCATCGAGCCATCAAGCGACTTTCCATGAACGAAAGAATTGATGACCTCTTGGGGCCAGCCTTGAGCCTTCGCTGTGGTTGCCACCGCATGACGAACCATTCCCGCCACATCTCGAGTTCGACGAATGGGATCAAAGGTTCTCATTCCGCTTGCATCAGGCTTTAGAATACTGAACGCAGCGATTGGACGAGTAGTTGGCTCTATCGCTCGTCGGTAACCTACAACGCGAAAAACGGACAGAGGAACTACAGGTTTAAAACCATCTGGCCCAACGCGATTCAGAAATTCTTCGTGTAGCTTGTCCAGCGCAACCAGTGTTCCCTCTTGTGGCAAACGATAGCCTCGCGCCGAAGGATCTTTGACAGGTTCCCACCGCTCACCAACCAATTGCGCTACTTCATCGCGCGACAATATCACGATATCCGCAGCGACCATGTCGATCCCCCATCCCAAGTGCGTGATTGACTGCGACATGAGGCGAAGATTCTCAACGTGCGGGCATTCCCAATCATCTAGAGGGAAAATGTAATGGACCAAAGCTGGTGAGTCATCAGTGACAAGTAATCGGATAGGCCGAACGGTCTTCATCGTCTTCAATTCGTTAGCTTGCTTCTTTGGCTCCCGATGTTGTGACCATGCTGCAAGAACGATGTCCAAATCGTTGTTTGGTACCGCAGTCCTCACTGGTGTGCCAACACGATGGGGTGGAGCGATAATCGTCGGTGCATCCTGCCGTTGAAGCCAATTCAACGATCGGTGATCGACATCTTTCAACTGTTGTTGATGCCAGCGAATAGCAGTTGCCGCGACGAGTGCCTGAAATAACCGAAGTGGAGAAGGAGGCCATTCCGCCTCACCCATATCTCCACATCCATGGAATGCAGCATCAGGATCAAGAAAGCGAATTGTGAAGCAAAGTAGATTCGGCATCACTTTTTCTCCCTGCGAGACTTTGAACCGCGGCCAGTCCCCGGTGGTGTGGCGCCGCTTTCGGTCAAGTCCGACGAAGGGAGTTCAGTCGCGCCTTCGAATTGAGTAGTCATCGGCCCATTTTTTCGACGCTTGTCCTGCTCCTTCTTGTCGAGCCCTAACCACTTCTCGGCAATTGCCTTATCGAAGTCGTACTCGCCAGATTCCCCAACGCCAAAGGTGCTTGCCGCTATTTGGGCAAATCGAAAGGCAATGGATTCTGTCAGATCGGGAATTTTCACATCGGGACCTCGGTGCGGTACCGCTTTCCATTCAGGCGCATGTTCAGGCTTCTGTCGTAACTGACACCCTTCGCGCAAATCAAATAATTCGTCGAATGTTGCCGTCGCTGCGACAAGTGCCAGGCCAAGGATGTAGCGTCGGAGTTTCAGGTCCTCCTCGGATTCGGTTTCGCCAGTATTTGGCGCGCGGCAGGCGTGTAAACGTCGAATCGCAGAAAGATTGATTGTCGTCTCTCTTCGAATCTCGCCGCCATAGACACCGCCATGTGAAGCCGTTGCGGGGCTATCCTTAAAACCCTCGCGCGAAAGTGGATTCTTGTCACCCTCACCGACATCGAGGTCTTCTTTGATTACGCCCTCTTCGACAAACCTTGTCGCTCGATTGAATTGAGCTGATCGCGACAGCTTGCGTACATCGTAAGCGCGGACAACCGAACGGAACGCCCTGGCAACCTTGACTTGCGTCCCTCGCGAATCCCAAACTCCGAATAGCAATGAAGTCGGTGCAATTTTTGCCATTGGTTCGGCACTTCCATCCGTGGACAATGATCGGAACGCCTTCCAGATCGTTTCGCCGGCTTTGGTGAATCTAATAATTGCATCACCGGCCCGGTGACCTGCATCGAGTAGATTGATCGACTTTAAGCCCGCTTTTATTTCAATTTGTGGCACAAGACTGCGATATTTTGGTTTTCCAAACAATGGCTCGATGCGATTGGCTTGTGAACCTACGCTGTCAACTAAGCAGACGTTCGGACTGCTTGGGAAGGTATCAATGGTCGGCTTCAAGCGGCCATCGCGAATCATTAATGCGGCTGCTTCACTGACAGATTGGTCGTTGGGGAATACATCAATATTGTATCCACCTGCGAATTTGGATTTATCCTCTGCGGCAGCGTACGTTGCCGGGAAAAATACACCGTCTGACCCTTCGACGGGCTCTAGTTGTTCGCGGATAACCAATGCGGCCGGCCCGCCGTCTTTGAGCCAATAGTCGAATTGCTCGACTACTATATTTTTCATTTCCGGGTTGCGTTCCATTGGTTCATTCATCACATACTCCTCCATTTGCGGGTGTGGATTGGCCGAGTGCGGCGTAGCTGCCGCGACTAATGACTCGACCATAGAAACACGTCATTGGTGGAACCATAATGGCTCCGGCAACAGCAGCTGATGCAATTGATGGTGGGAGCGGATGGCCCCAAGTCACGTACAAAAACGATAGACGGTTGTTAGAGACGCGAGGTCGGAAACGCTGAATCCCGACTGCGGCCAGGAGTTCCACTGCCGGGGACGATTCAACTTCCATTCCTTGTTCGTTTGGTGAGAAACCAACGTCAAGCGCATTCCATGCGGCACCCGGATCGAATCCAAATCGACCGGATAGCAAGACACGGTTCATGAACAAGTCTGTAAGCTCATTTGGCGAAGCGGCCTCCAGCTGATCGGCGAGTGCGTTTCGCAAATCGCGCCAAATCCGAAACGCCGTCTGCTGACCGGACCAAAAATTCCATGGAGGATTAGCAGCGGCGACAACTCCTTGCTTTTCAACCGCAATCTTCATCCACGCATCTAGAGTGAGCGGATGCTCGGGAGCGTAGTCGAATGATAAGACAAGGGGAGCAATAAGTGGCTTCACTTCCAATCCATTCGGAAGCGTAGTGAGTTCAACTGGTTGGTTCGCTACAAGGCAGGCCAGTAGTAGGTCCAGCGTTCCATCGCACTCAACACGAAACTGCCTGTCGGCAAAAAAACCTTGTGCGCCACCCCAGAATCTGTCCGCCAACTCGAGGAGCCCGCAACACGCGAAGAATTGCCCCGGGTTCGTGGGGTCCACGTTGATACGAATGCTCACTTAACTTCCTCCACGAATTGAGATGGATTGGCACTCGCAGCGTAATCGGCAGCTCGCAGGAGGGATTCGAGATAAGCCAGTCTCCAGCGGCCGTACTTGCGTTGTAGCCGAGCGAATCGTTGCGGGATGTCGGCAGCGAGATGATCTGTGTTAACTTCCTTAGGTTCCGGATCAAACACGTACTCAGTTGGAAAGTGCGGGCGACTAAATCCGTGATGGGCAGCTATTAGATGTAGAACAACGTCTCGCATGTCTTCGCTCAAATTGTTGAGATCCGCCAAATATGGTTGCGCAGAGTCGAGTACATCTACGAGCGATCCGAATTCGTGGCGATAAGCTTCTCCAAGGTCTCGACGCTTCATCGTCCCGCCGGATTTGGCTAGCCATGTCGTCGGTGCTAGGTTGCCTATGCTTCGCTGCCAGAGAGTTCGCATTTTTCCAAGGTCATGGAATTTCGCCGCAACAACAACTGCAGTTTTCAACTCGTCGGAAAGCGGCAGGAGCGCAACAATTCGCTCCGCGTTCGTAGTCACGTCGTCGGTGTGAACCTGCCATGCGACCGATAGTTTGTTTTCCTTTGACCCATCACCGTCGCCGGAATTGAGTCGCTCATACCAGTACCACATGCGCACATCATCGTCCTCATCGTCGGTTGAAGGCGGCGCTACGGCCCGAATTCTCCGCATTCCAGATGGAGCCACACTGTCGTTCCAAATTCGAAGTCGTCGCGGCCCGAATTCATCGCGCCATTCGTCTGCGACGTCATAACGGCTTTCACATTCGGCCTCATATTTGGCGGTACCAACTAACATTCCTCGCGATTTAGAATTCTCGATGAGAAGGCCACCTGCATTAGGAGGCAGCAAGATGGTGCAATTGTTGATTCGCTCTTTTCGATCTTTGCTGGCGAGTTCGACCATGTTGCAAACAATCACAGTTCCGTCGTCTTCGAGCAACCACACAGGAAAATGCGGGTGGCGTTCAGCGATAGCCGCTAAGTGTTTAAAAACACGATCGCTGCGGTCACGGAGGAGTTCATGAGGTTTGAGCGGATAGTCTTCGAGTAGTTCCGCAGCGAGTTTGCCCAGTCGATTTCGCTCACTCTTTTGCAATTTGTCGCGTTCTTCGTCGCTGTCAAAGCTTAGACGCAGTAACCAGACTTCTTCGCGCCATGCGACGTGTGTTTCAGCAGGTTCCCAGGCGCTGATACCGTGGAGATATGGCTCAACCAGCGGACGGCCAGGCAATTTGTCGCGGATCGTCGTCAGTGCCCACGCATCGAAAAGGATGTCAGAGGTCGGCAAAATGGACGGAATTGGAGCAAACGCGTTCTGTCGCTGTTGTCCATCAAGTTCTCCCAGAGCCTTTGGGCTGCCGTCACCGCCCAGCGCATTCAGGAGATTCAGAGTCCGTGCTCTGCGCTGTTCGAGTTCGTCAATCGGGTCAAACTCGTTGGGGTAGACAACGTGAATTTCTGTATCGTCGCGGTTGCCGAATCGATTTACTCGACCGAATCGTTGGGCCATGCTGTCAAACGTCGAAAGATCGCACACAAGGTGGTCGGCCGAAATATTCACGCCGACCTCCCCTGCCGAAGTACAAACGAGAAACACTGTCTCACCATCCGACACTGCGTCCGGCAGGAAGCGACCGAAGGTCGGATCAACTACTAATCCGTCTCTTTCAAATCCACGAAGAGTTCCCGTCAGTTGTTGTGTTCTCTGCTTCGCTGCCTGCAACTTTGCGACTACTTTTTCGACGTCTTCGACTTTACGCACAAACACCAAGACGGCTCGCATGGAATCCGCAAATTTGAGTGCGAGCTTTGCGATTTGTTCTCCCAATTTGGATGGAGACTCTTCGGGATGAAGGTAGACTTTCTTTCTTGCTGTTTGTCGACGCCACACAACGTGAATTGGAAGTTTCGGTGGCGTTGGGATCACAGCTGGCGGTTGCTTTTCTTGCTTTGTCAATTCGAACGGCTTTGTGTTGCTTCGCGAAGTCGCTGACAACTCAACGATATGCAACGCTCCAGATTCTTTGCATCGACATTGCTCTTTCTCAATCGATTGCAGAAGTTCTTGAAATGCCGGCTCCAAATGAGCTTCATCGTGAACTAAAAGTGCATCTTGACCTAAAAATCCGGCATGAAGCGGTTTGCTCTTAAACCCGACACCGTAACCACTGAAGAGCAATCGACTACCGATCATGTCGACTGTCCCGACGATTACTGCCGGGCGGGTTGGATCTGCCGACCATTCTCGGTTGTCCGCAAACTCCCCGCGCAACGTACTGAGCGCGAGCGGCGGGACCTCTTTCCCATCGTTGACCGTGAGGGGCATCGCGCACAATTGTTCCAATTGGATTCGAACAGCCACGACGGCGGGATCTGATGTAAGGGCTTTCCGATATTTTTCCACTTCAGTTGTCGTCTGATCAACGACCGTCCGACGATTGACCACGTAGACAAGTCGTCGTGGGACTCGATCAGGATGATTTGCCAATGCGAGGAGCCAGATTGCCACGATTGAAGTCTTACCGAGACCTGTTGGCAGGCTGCACGTCTGAGGAACGTTTCCCCGGCTAAAATGATCGTGGTAAAGCGACTGCTGCCATGGAAACGGTGCGTTTCCTGTCAAGCACTTGAATGCATCGTCAAAATTCATCCGCTCATCCCTCGGGTGTTCTCTACCTATTGTTTGTGCATCTAGCATTCAACGTCATCAAAGGCATTCGATGCTTACTACAAATCAGATCTCTCGGTCACACCCTTTGACAAGAAACTTGATTGCATGAGACCAGCAATGGAGAATCTGTGCATGAACATTCGCGGTCGAGTATGTCACGGCGTCGTAGTCTTGGACGATCCCTCTCAACTTCCGGAAGGGGCCATTGTCTATGTGTCGTATCCAATTGCCCCTGCTGTGAAATCTGCCCTACTCCGGCAGAGGATTCAATTGCCCCTGGTTCCCTCGCTGCAGCCAGGGACGAGGCAATTGACATCTGAGCTGGCTGCGGAGTTGCTGGATTAGGGCGATATTCTTGTCTGGTTACGAACTGTTTAGTGAGCGTCCTCGAAGACGCGCGGGGCGGTGCCCACGCGGTTAAACGAAAACGTGATGGCTTTGGGGTGGTCATCGTTTGGTGGTTTCCTTTCGATAGACTCCGGCCATGGCGTTGATTGTTTCTATCAGGTCGATTTTCAGGGATTCTGGTTCCAGGACTTCGGCGTGAGAGCCAAATGAGAGGATCCAGGCGTGGAATTCTCGGAGGTCGCCTAAATGGAACTCGGCGAGGAGGGAGCCGTCTCTTTGTTTGGTTAGTTTTTGGCTGGAGTGCCATTTTCTTTCGGTGACGTAGCGGGCGACGGTGGGGTCGAAGCGGACGCTGACCTTGGTGACCGTGCCGTCGCCGGAGATGATGCCGAACGATGAAGAGAGGAAGCGCTGGGCGTCTAGATCTTCGGGCAGGTTGAATTTCAGGTCTGAGACTTCGACGTCAGTGATTCGGTCGACTTTATAGGTTTTGACTTTGTCGTCTTCTCGGGCGTGGGCGAGGAGGTAGAGGCTGCCTCGGTGCCAGACGAGGGTGAGCGGGTAGACTTCGGTGGAGACCGGTTCGGTGGCGCGGGCGCTTTGGTAGACGATCCAGGTGATTTTGCGATCTTCCGTGGCGATTAGTAATCTTTCGATTAACTCGGCATGTTGCGAATAGTCGGCGGAGGCGAGGGGTGTTTGCTGGAAGACTCGGGCGAGTTTATCGAGGTAGTCGATGGCCGAATCACTCAGTGTTGCGCGGATCTTTTTGAAGGCGGATTGAGCGCCTTCCCACGCGGAGGTTCCCGCGAGGGGTTCCAGGAAGCGACGTGCCAGATAGAGGGACAGGATCTCGGTCATGTTGAACTTGAGTGACGCGATTCCCGGGCTTGTCTCCAGTTTCCATGACTTGCGATTGTGGTCGCCGGCCGTTTCCATCAGTGGGAATCCCGTCTTGGCGAGGAAGACCAAGTCGCGGCGGATAGTCTTGTCGACGACTTCCATTTCAGCCGCCAATTCGCGGACTGTGGCTCCATGTCGACGAACCGACAGGATCTGCAGCAGTCGCCACTGGCGGGCTATTGAACCGTGTTCCGACATATTTAAGTCGATGTTGTCAGGGTGATAATGTTCAGTACTTTACGCCAGAAATAGCAAGTGGTATGGCCACCCTGTGTTTGACGGATGTTCGAGCATCAACCGCCGGCTCGTTGGCTTGCTGTCAATACGTTGATCCACCCGTCCATTGCGGTTTGAAGTTCCACTAGCGGCTTCCAATAGCGATCCGCTGACTGTTTTGGCAAGACGACATAGATTACTGTTTACAAAGCCGTGCTGTGCGACTGACAAAGCGATGACATTTTGAGAATGACTGGACCAACGGCTTGAAAAAAACTCCTACTGCGCAAGCCCAGTTTGACGGCTGGGGAGACTATACCGAGCCAGTCTTCCATATTCTGTCCAATCGAGCGAGTTTTTTTGGGAGGCTGGAATATACGAACGACTATGAAGCTCAATAGTCAGATGCCTTGATTGAGGTCGGTCAGTAACGTGTTCAAGGCGCTCTCTTCGTGGACACATGGCGACGAAAGGGGCATCGAAAACTTCGTGAAGCAAACGAGTCCACTAAGTTACCCTCATACCGCATGTCACGTCCTAGAACATCTCAACCAGCAATTGCACAAGTGCTGTGCCGATGATTTGAACAGGTTGCGCTCGCAGACACGGCATAGGCCCGGCAAGCCGCTGGTTGCGGAACGTCACCGACTTCAAGAACTTTTCGGATAACCCTTTGTGGCGACCTCCGGTCGCTCGCAGAAGGTCAATCGGCAATGCATGATCAAATTCGCGAACGCCGCTTACAGTGCCTGGCTCCAGTAGTCTTGTCTTCCGGTCGTGGTCCGATCGTTCGTCGACCAGGTCGAGACTCCCCGTCAAGAACAGATCATCGCGTCGGCAATTGGGGATCAGTGAAGGGACACTTCCTTGACTTGCCTGGCCTTAACAGTGGCTCAATCAGGCCGTCCCAACGGAACATGGATACCGGGGTAGTGTCGAATGTGGCAGGTCGACCGACATTGCCATTGCGCTTGTGGCCGGACGCGCATGGCTTCTCTCAATCTCTCGATTTCGGACTCCTCAATCTGAATGCGTCCCTGCCCTCGAGCGCCACCTTGGAAGTATTCGATCGTGTACGGTTGGCCGCGAACGACGAACTCTCCGCTGTCCGAGCGCGCCAGCCAGTCGTACAAGCTCGCGACGGAAATCCCGAACCGTTGAGCAGCCTGTTGCGCGGAGAGTAGATCAGACGACATGTCAAACGCCAGCTGGGGCATCGCATCGAACCTGCGGGACACTTGTCACAGAGATTCTCATCCGCCGATCTCCTGGCGCTCACCTCACGGGATTTTGGGTTCGACGCTGATGTTTCCTCAGAAAACCACGGCTTCTGTAAGCAGTCGCGGCATGACCTCCATGCAGAGGTCGTTGCGCTTCTTGACGATTGCCAATTCTCGGGCGAATCTGAACAATCTGCAGGTGACAAAGGGCATCGCACCAAGAACAGCGGACTGTTTCGGCCGCTGTTCAGCTCCGACACTACCGAGGGTTTCACACATGCCCAATTTGAATCAAGCAAGAGATCTTGAATTCCAACCTTCTCCAGAGAGCGGTAAGCACTCGCTGCCAAAGCGTCGCGAGCGCGATTCGAAGATGACCTGTCGCGCTCAATGGCATGAAAGTGCATTCGCTGCTGTCGGAAGCGTGAAAGGGAACCTGATCGCAGCCGAAGCGGTTGAGAACTTCTTACACGAAATGGACCATCGCGTCCGTACCCTCGCGGCCGGCAAGGGCGGTCCGCTCTATCCGCGCGAGTCCGTTTTCACAGTCCAAAGTCCTTGGGTTTATGGTTATCTCGGTCTAGTCGTCGATGAGGAACGAGGTGAAGTTCAGCGGTCGAATTTCGACATGCCAGTAAGCTTCGAACCGGACAGCCTTGCCTGGACAGTCTTTCTTGTGGCGTGGGATGGAGGAGAGCCTGGATGCAGCCAAGAGAACTGGGATCGTCGCGATGATCTTCTACAAGACCCGATCACGCTTAAGGCCATTCGCCGGAATGTAAATCAAAAGCTGAGGATTCTCGGTATCCGGCTGGTTCCGAGGTGTCTGCCTCGTCTGGTTGAATGCTCCTCACCAAGGAGGTGATCTCGACACATCACCTCGAAGTTCGGCCGAAGTGGTAGCTTGGATCTGCGCGTGGCGAGTTTGCCCGCGATCACGATTTCCGGACCAGGAGGAAAGTTACCATGACAGCGGACGGATTGTCCCAGGCACAACAGGCTTTTGCCGAATGCTACTATCGGATTCAATGTCCGAGCAGCGCTCAACGACTGTGGGAGCGTCATTTTTCTGCCGATGACCGCCAGCGGTTTGAATCGGACTTGGATACTGTCTACCGGCGCTATCGCACTGCTGGCATGTGGGCCAATCTGCGGGGAGTCTCGCTCGATCGCGCGGTGCTGGATGTGGGGCACGCACTGAATTTCTTGACGCAACCGGACTTTGAGTGGCTGATTCGCGAAATTGGCGAGTATCCCACTGCGGAAGAGGCGATGGCTGCCGCGATCGCCGCCGGAGATCTGGTTCTGATGGAATGCCCGCGCGAAGCGCGCTGGAACTCGGCAGAGATCGCCGTTGATTGGAATCGTTTTCAGGCTTCGTGGGAATTCCTCTGGGAATTAAGCCGACACGCCAAATCAAGGAATTCGGTCGACAGAATGACCTTCGGCTCAGATGCGCCCGAGGATATCGTTACAAAGCGGAAGCATCGCCTCAGTTTGATGTCATCGTTTCCGATTTCCTTGGCGGATCTGATCGTTCCTGCCGGGCGTCGTACACAGCGGCTGACATTGCCTCCCGAACGGATTCGGATTTTTCAGCAATCACCGGCGGGCCGGTTGGTCGAATGGCATCCCTGACCGAGATCCAGGGTACTCCTGGATTGCCAACTAACATTTCGCAACGGCGTGCAGCGGTCCGCAATTCTCAACCAGAGTCTTCGATAGTAAGCCAGGCTTCGGAGCGTCGGCATACCTAAAAACCCGCCTGTTTTGCGTCATATACAATGGGGCTTGTTTAGCATCTGAAGCTGCCTGGCCTGAACTCGATACGTCTTATCAACGACCCTTCTGAGGTGAATGGCGACCTCCGGCTTGATGATCCAGAGCGTCGCTTATTTTCTGATTTGTCACGCGCTCCGCATTTGGCGTCACTCAGACTTACTCCGCATGCCGCACGTCTGTCACTGTCACGATCTGCACGCAGTTGAGACTGCCTGGTGCGGCAACCGGTCAGTACCAATGCGAACGGCGAACATTGAGGCGGGAAGTGTGAGCCTCAGCACTGTCGCCGTCGTCACGCCTCTTCGTGATTCCATGTGACGCACTCCACTGCTGGCGATTTCACTCGCTGGCGAAATCCCCTGGCGCGAGCGCCGGGGAATCGGCGACTCGTAGTGTTGCCCGCGTTCCGTGACCGCTGACACGGTCCCGCAGCGCAGTTGCTTCGGAAAAGTTGCTCGGAAAGCAGCATCGCCGGTCAGCCCAACCACATGGAGATTCAAGCAATGTCTTTTGAACTTTCTGCAGCAGGTGCGGTCAACGATGCGTTGGCCCGCGAAATTCATCAATGGTGGCAGGAGAGTGCTCAGACCGCCGGCATTAACTTGGCGGGATTTGATCCGGACGCCCCACTCGGGGAACGGATTGCCTGGGCGTTGGCGCTTGGACTTCTGATCGGCACTGTCTATACGCGATTCAGTTCCAAACGACAGCACAGCACGTCGGATCAAGTACGAACTTGCGTACAGGATGCCTCTCGCAAGGGGATCTATTGTCCGCCGGAACTGGTCAGTATCGATGAGGCGCAGCGAGGTTACCGTGCACGCCGCGATGGTCTGGATCGCATGCTGCTGATTCTTAAGCACCGTCATGCGACAGTGCTCTTGGTCTTCAAAGCCTCTCGTCTCTACCGGCAGGCCTTCAAAGGCTATCAATTGATTCAGCAAGAAGTCGTGGAAGAGGGTTTGCGCGCGATTTCCGTCACCCAAGGAATCGACACGGCGGACACGAAAGCCTGGAAGATGCTGTTTCAGGTACATGGCATCGTCGATGATCTGGTTGTGGAAGCGACTGCAGACCATGTTCGCGCGGGACTGAAAGGGCTGTTCAATCGGGGATATACGGTGGGAGCAATTGGCGTTGGATATCGGCGAAAGGAACTGCCAAATGCCCCGGTGACGAATCGCGGGTTGACGCGTACGGTCCCCGAGATCGATCCCGATGCCGCCCAGCGGATCGTTGAACACTGGAAGTTGATCCTCGGCGGCATGCCGATCCTGAAGGCGTGGCGGAAGTGGGTCGCCGAAGGCGGTCCGATCGATCCACGGTCCACCAAGGGGTACATGACCTACCCCGCGTATCGCCGAATGCTCTCCCGCATTGCTTACACCGGTCGCTGGGAGTTCGGCAGGAAGCGAAACGATTTCTCGACTAAGAAAGATTATACCCGCCAGCTCGAGCAGCCCGATTCCGAGGTGGAAGTCTCTCTCTGCGAAGAACTCCGGATCGTTAGCGATGAGGACTTCATCGCCATGCAGCGCCTCCTATCGGAGCTTGTCAAAGGTCCGCGAGGGCCAAGAAGGCCCAAGGAACGTCAGCTGTGGGATCTGGTCGTCGACGTGTTCTGGTGTTCAGTCTGCAATGAGCGTTGCTACCAATGTGGAGCGGCCGGAAAGATGATGCAGTGCAAGAAAGGGTATCTCTGCCCGTGTAAGTCTGCAGTCAACCGTCGAGAAGCCGTCTGCGCCGTCTGTCATCAGCTTTGCAAGTTGCTGCAGCAGGACGCCGACTTGATTGAGCAGGTTGTCTGCTACGCCCAGGAATTGGACGCAGCGGGTGATGACAACCTGCAGACCAACATCGCCGGGTTGGAACGAAAACTCGCCGCCCAATCCAGCAGGATGAACGATCTATACGAACTGGCGGGGCAAGGTAACGACGATGATCGTAAAGAGATCATGGGCCGCATCCGAGCGGCGCAGTCAGAACGGGCGGCAGCGCGCCACGAGCTGAGTCGTTTGCAGCAAGCCATGGCCACCACGATGGCGACAATTACACCCGAAGCGGTTCGCCTGATCTTGGCGGATTTTGAGGAACTGCTCATGAACGCCGCCACCGGCAAACTTGGCCCGGAAGCGCTCGACAAGACGGTCCTGATCTTTCGACGTCTCGTGGGCCGACGGGTTTGGGTCCATGTCGAGAAGCGTCCCTCTCGCAAACGCACCAATATCAGAGGCGTGTTTCAGCCACACCTGATCCAAGGGGTGCGTGAAGTGACCGGTCAGGTCCACGCCGACGCGGAATCTACGTCGCAAGTGTCCATCTGGCTGCGCGAGCCGCCGCGACTGGATGCGATTGCCGAACGCGTCCACGAGTTGATCGATATTGAGCGCTTCAGCCACCGAGAGACTGCCAAGCAGTTGCAGTTGGAGGGGCACAACGTCAATTCCGGGAACGTCTGGTACAGCTACCGGCGCTGGTACGAGATGCAAGGTCTGCCGGTTCCGACGCTGCCATACAACAATGGGAACGAGCGTGAATCCGCGTAATGGTACTGCTGATCAAAGCTGAACCCGCCCCGTCTCCGCGACGGGGCATTTTTTTTTGCGCTGACCGTGGTGGCAGCGTTCCATCCCACACTCTGCGGAGGAATCTCTTGGCCCAATTGCATCGCAAAACTCAACAAAGTACGGAAGCCTCTCCCTCCCCTGAAGCCGATTTGCAAAATCAGGAACGGTCGCGACTCATCCATGACCTCGCATTCCTGATCGTCCAGGAGCATCGGCATCGACAAGACGCACGGCCTGACGAACCGAGAAGTTCCTCGTCGAGACGCAATTCGGCCCCTGAGGCTCGCGAGCCCAATCCTCCAACTGACTGATCTCCTGTAGAGAGGTGCTGTCATTGTCGCCGAGCTAAAACCCGCCTGATTCCGCGTCATATGAGTTGAGGGTGTTGATAGCTATCAGCACCGCACCGCAACATTCCCTTTTCCAAGCGGAGGTCTTATTGCTGACCAAAACACACATGGCCCTCATCCGGGCGGCACTTCAGTATTTCGATGAAGAAATGAGCCCGCATGGAGCTCGCGTCATGCGACCCTATTTCGATGAACCACTGGCTGCTGAGTTCGCCGAGGGAGAAATCCGACAGCTACGCCATCGATTGACGAACTGCAAACTGGCGTATACCTGCGGCAACGCCTCCACAATGACGCTGGCCACGACGCAACTATCCCTGAACTGGGAAGACGTTCTCCAGAATCCCGACGGTCAACCGGCTGAAATTGCCACGATCTTGTTCCTGCGGACCAGCTGAGTTTTCACGATTCAGAGCCCTTCCAGCAGATCCGCCAGCGTGATTCCCAGCGTTTGCGCGATCACCTCGACGTTTCGCAAGGCGACGTTCCGTTCCCCTCGTTCGATGCCGCCGACGTAGGTCCGATCGAGGCCACAGGCCGCGCCGAACCCTTCCTGGGAATAGCCTTGCTCCTTCCGCAGTTTTCGAACTCGCTGTCCGAATCGTTCCAAGATGTCCGCACGTTTCACCATGCCGGACATTGGAGTGTTGACAACGACTATCGATCCACGGACTATGAGTAGCGTTTTATGATGCGCATAGTCATCATTTGTCGAGATTGGGTGCTGTTCTGCGATATTTGATTTTGCCGACCCCGAGCCCTTTCTCGAAGGAGGTGACCGTTGTATTGCGTTTCGCTTAGAGTGGCGATGGGGGCATCCATGCTGCTCGCAACTGGTTGCGGGTCATCCGATGCCCCAATCACATTGCCCGATCCCATGGTTGCAGCGGAATCGGATTCCGTCACCAGCAATTCCAAACCATCAGCAAGCGATGTTGATGCCGTCACCGCATTTCTGACACAGGATGTCCTCGCCCGCGACATTCTGGCTGAACGATTTTTGGTTGACTTCCTGGCCGAGACTCTCACGGCGAAGAAGGACAACGAACTCTCTCGTCCGGACTTCGGATACGCGGTGTATCGGGAATCGGTGTTCGTGTATGAATTTCTGGACGAGAAACAGTTTGGGGTGCGGTATGTAATGCCACTCTCTCGTGGGAGTGCTGATAACCAGATCGCCCCGTATCTCAAGGCCCTAAGTGAGCCAACGAACAAGGCCATGCCGCAGAATCTGCGCGAGGCCAAGGTCACGAACTTCCTGAGTTGGGACCTACCAACACACAACCTGCTCCTCAATTTCGCGTACTTGCCGACCCGCCACGCGGATGCCGACCTGGAACTCTTCGGCCAGGTTTTCCATCGCGATCTGCTCACGGAATTCATGGCCCGTCGGTCACGAGCGGCTGCCGTCAATACGACCGGGAAGAATGACGATCGCAACTCGTCACAATTGATCTATCGCCGACGAATTGAAGAACTGAGCGCCGACTCAGACTGGGGGAAAGTGGCAGCGATGGTCGACCGCCTGTGCTCCGGCAGTCTCACAGACGAAGAAACTCACATCCAGATTCTCAAGACAATCAATCTGGCACGGGATGGACGGTTTTCACCGAAGTTCACGCTTCTGGCCTTGCAGCAGGCCGAAGTTTCGGCAGTCAAGCAACAACTCTCCCCTTTACAGGCGGTCCGAGCCTGCCAGCAGAGCCTAGCCTTTGGTGCGGCCGCTGCGGATCAATCACCACAGAAATAAGGAATTCTGTTCATGCCCACATTCGGCAAGACTCTCCTCTTCATACTCGTCCTGGGACTAGCAGCCCGTGGTGAAAGTCGGGATTGGCCGTTGACGCCTGCAAAAATAGCG
>CBIHQO010000043.1:0-16169 GCA_966211735.1 uncultured Schlesneria sp. | reverse complement strand
ATACCTTCCTGATGACGCGTCATGGTCTCAATGATTCAGAGGTGATCGACTACGCCGATCACCACAGCGGCACCGTCATGATGACGCCTCAACGGATCAACCCATACAAGATCGGCATCGAACTGTTTCGTGATATTGAAGAACGCTGGAATCGAGGCCAATTTGGTCCCGAATATGAAGCGTGCGAAGATTGGCGAGTCCGCCAGAAGTGGGACACGCAGGCCGGGCTCGGTCGGAAGAAGATCTTCGAAGTCCGCAAGAGTCATAACGACATCACGTTCATCGACACCTTCCTGACCCCCGAGTTCTGTGCTCGTCACAAGATGTTTTCGTTCGCCTACAACGACGCGACCGAGAACTATGAAATCGCCACCCGTGAATTCGAGAAGGTCAAGATTCAGTTGCTCAACAGCCTGACCAACCACGGCCGGCCGTTCATCTATGTAGTTGACGCCAACTATCGAAAAAGTGGCGAACTTTACTTGGAGCACAAGTACCAGGGGATCGAGCTGAAGCAGGACTACGCCGTCGACTCGTTGCGCAATCTGCACCGCATCTGGGCTCGCCCCGTGCATATCGAAACAGTGATCGATGATAAGCCCGCGATCATCTCGTTCGATGGTTCGTCGCATTCGACCAAAGAGAAATAGGTCGGGGTTCTCACCACTCAGCTGCCCGGCGAGATGGACGCCAGAAACACGCTTTTGATACGTCCTGACTGCCAATGCGAGATCCCTAGGGGGCAGCGCTCAAGCCGTTCCGCCACAAAAATCGCCGCGCTTCATACATATCCGGCTGGATTCAGACGTATAATGTTGCGACGGAGTCCCGCACGAAATTCCGACGATGAAGGATTGTCGATGTCCTTGAGTCTTGATCTTGCCGCCGCGCTGACCCCGCTGATCGGGCAGACCTTTCTGCCCCCGCAGACCGTGACGGTCGCCGATGGTAGCGGTGTTGGATTGTCCGTTGATCTGCTGAGCGTCGAGGCGTTAGGCGTGTCATGTGAAGAGCTGAGGCTGGAAGTTCCCGCCTTGAATGCGGCGAGCCTGGATGCTCTCAAGAAGTGGGGCGATGCTCTTTGTAAGCGGATCACCTATCTGCTCGAGAATCTGGGGCCGCTCGAATATGACGCCAGCGCCAACGAAGTTCTGATTCGGTCGACTCCGCCAGACGTTGGTTCGCCCGGGACCACGAAGTACTACGAGGTGCTGCTGTCGTCGCAGGGAGCGGGCCGGTTCTCGTTGCGTCGGTTTCGAAACGATGCGGCCAATCCCGGCCGGGTCCCGGTGCCGCTGCAGGTGACGCACGAGTTACTCGCGAAGCTGGTTAACGATCTGACGGCCACGATTCCTGCCAAGCCGTAGACAATAAAAATAGCCCGAAGGCAAACACCTTCGAGCTACTCGTTTCATGTCGACAGCACACTTTGTGTGCTGAGTTCGGCACACAAAGTGTGCCGTCTACTTTAGATTACTTGGATTTCTTGACTTCGAAGCCCTTGGCGAAAGCTGCGTCGCTGAACACCAACTCGGCTTGCGCGTCGCCCTTGGCGGCTTCAACTTTGCCTTTGCAGTTGTTGCAGCAGAAGGTCACCTTTGTTCCGCCAACGTCGACGGCGGTTTCTGGGTTCAGCTTGGCACCTGACAGTGGGCACTTCACTTCAGTCGCCTGACCAGTGGCGACCAGTTGCTGATTGGCCTTAGTGGCGAACTTGGCTGTATCCTTGGCGAAAGCCTTGGGACAGTTTTCGCAGCAGAAGTAAACCTTTGCTCCCTTGTATTCGGCGGTCTTGTCTTCCAGAGCAGGCTTGCCGGAGACGGGGCACGTGGCCTTGAATGCAGCCTTTTCTTCAGCGGCATAAGCGGCCAGACCAGCGAGCAACAGGGCGGAACACATCATCGTCATCTTGGAAATTGTCATCAGCGGGCTCCTTCAAGGTTGGCTGCAATCTTGCAGCCGAGAGACGGGGTCAATAAGCAGTCAACGAAAGACTAACAGATTCACTGACGGACAGACCGCCAGGCAGATGCCAAGAGTTTGGCCACTCAGAAATCAGGCCAGCCAACGACAGAGCCGAGCGCACCGCTCCGGTGAGTCGATGGAGTCTCGCCAGAAGCGAGCCTCCCGCGTCGAGGGAGTAGCACTCGTCAACAACAACGGGGCCGGCGTTCGATCGACTGCGACGGCCTGCACTGGTGGAGTGATCGAATCCGTGCGTACGGAACTCGCCAGTTGCGAAGTTTGAATCTGAGACCGGCAGCGGCAGTTGGACGACGAACGGATTTCCGTCGATTTAGCTCGCTCGGCTTTGACGATCGCTCGCGCTGCACAGCAGGGGCGTTTCGTCTCGATCGCTTTCGGTTGGCAGCACGATTTCTGGGCAACTGGTCGGCGCGAGCAACAACAGCTTCCCCACATCCACGACGGCCACATTAATGCGACCGCCAGCAGCAGGTTTAAGGCATTATTGGCGAGCAGACCCCATCTCATGGACAAACGCACCTGACGGGCCACTAAAACCGAAGCGACAGCAGGATCATAACAGAATCGCGATGCTTGAGAAGACTATTTGCCCTTCAGGGCGACTTTGGCACGGGTTTCGACTCCGGCCAGAAAATCCTTAAGGGCCGTCATCACCAATTGAACATCGGGTCCAAACACATCGTTGTGATTCGAGTGGGGGAGCACGACCTTCTGCTTGGCAACCCCCGAAACTGACTTTTCCGGGGCCGCTTGAAACAGTCGCTTTCCGAGTGCGATCGGCACAACCTGGTCGAGTTGGCCGTGCAAATGCAGGATCGGACACCTGGACTTGGTGATGTATTTCGCGGACTCAAACCGGTCGATCAGGATCAGGCTGACGGGAAGCATTGGAAAGTGGTATTCGCCGGCCGATACGAGTGAATCGAACGAGGCCTGGATGATCAGGCCCCCGGGTTCAATTCCCTTGGCACCCAAATCACCCGCCAACCTCGATGCTACCCCGCCACCCAGAGATTCGCCGTACAGAACGCTCCGCTGTGGAGGAACCTTCAGATCTTCCGTCGCGTATTTCCAGATCGCCTGAGCATCCTTCGCCAGTTGCGATTCCGTCGGCTGGCCGGGATTGTCACCAAAGCCTCGATGATCGAAAATCATGACGTCGGCACCCAGCGATCCCAAAGCCTGCAGCAGGTACTGACGCATCGCGCGATGACAGCCATTCCCCGGGAATACGATCACCAGCGGTCGACCTTGCGACAGCGACTTCGCAATATCAGGTGTCTTCGCGAATCGCCCTTCACCCGCCAACGCCAGCCAGCCGTTCAACTTCATTTTGTCGTGAGTTGTCACTTGAATGTCGACCACAGCCTGCGGAACCTCGACATCCTCCGCTCTTAAGTCATTGCTTTTGGTGGGATGATAAATCAATAACCGCTGCATCCATGCCAGCATGATCAGGACCGCCAATCCACACCAGAACAAATAGACCAGAAATCGCCAACTCTTGTCAGCCATGGTCACCTTTCGCTGTCCGAGTTTTTAGGGCGAATGCGCGATGCGACGGCCAGCAGAGTACTATCTGCTGACTTGGTTGAGAATGTCTACCTCGTTTGTGAAGCGTCATGCAAGTTCTGCCCGTCATCGACCTATTGCGGGGCGTCGTCGTCCGCGGAATCGCCGGACAACGATCCGAGTACCGACCGCTGCAATCCAAACTCACATCCAGTGTGAAGCCACTAGATGTCGCGCGCGCAATGCGATCGACGTTCGGATTCACCAGTCTCTATCTGGCTGACTTGGATGGCATCGTCGACAGACGACCAAACTGGAATTGCTACCAGGCACTGCTCAGCGATGGCTTCAGCCTGCTCGTTGATGCCGGAGTTCGCGATGTCGCCTTGTCATTGGAGGTGCGACGCATCGGTGCGGAACCGATTATCGGGCTGGAATCGTGCCCCAGCCCGAGTGTTCTGGCGGAGATCGTCACAGCGAACCAAGGCCAAGTGACCTTCAGCCTGGATCTGAAGAACGGCCAGCCTTTGCTTTCAAGCACCTCAGCCGACTGGAGCGACGCACCCGCGGAGATTATCCGGCAAGCAATCGCCAGCGGCGCCTCGCGAGTGATCGTGCTCGATCTGGCCGATGTTGGCACATCGAGCGGCGGTCAGACCGATACCTTATGCCGGTCGACGAGGGTCGAATTTCCGCACTTATTCCTGACGTGCGGAGGGGGCGTCCGCGGGGTTGACGACCTGCACAAATGCAAGTCCTGGGGAGCTTCGTGCGTGTTGGTTGCCTCCGCGCTGCACGACGGCCGATTGACAGTCGCTGACCTCCGCCACATCTAAGCACTTCGAAAATCGCATCCTTTTTTTGACACAGCACTTACGGCGACATACGGCAGCGAAGCCGAAGCTGGCAGACCAAGGGTAAAAACCGGTGCCAATCACCGGCGTGAGCCTGCTATTTTTCGCCTAAATTTGGTATGCTTTCTGGTTCAGAAAAGTAAGTCACACAGGATTGGCAACATCAACCGGCTGAACGATGTTGCGACATTAAAGAACCCCTTCCGAAAGCATCCCCTCACTATGCAGCTGACCTGCCAGCGCGCTTCTCTGACGAGCGCCTTTCAAACCGTGGCTGGTGTCGTCCCGTCACGAACCACAAAAGACATTCTGAAGAACGTCAAGCTGCAGGTCGCCGGCGGCAAAGTGACTCTGATAGGTACTGACAGCGAAATTGGCCTGCGGTGTGACGTCCCTGATGTCGTCGCCGATTCGTCGGGCGAAGCCTTGTTGCCTACGGCACGGGTTCTGTCTGTGCTTCGCGAACTTAGCGATGATGTCGTCAAACTCGAAATCACCAGCGATGCGATCTGGATTCGCTGCGGCTACAGCGAATTCCGCCTGTCGGCGGAAGACCCTGCGGATTTCCCGCCGGTCGCGTCTTTTGGCGACGAAGAATACTTCGTGATCACCGCTGCGACATTGCGACAATTGATCCGTCGCACCATCTTCGCGACTGACACGGAAAGCACTCGCTACGCACTCGGCGGTGTTCAGATCGAATTCACTCCGGAACGAGCGACGTTCGCTGCCACCGATAGTCGTCGACTGGCTGTCATCTCCGGCGAATGCAAAGTCGTCGGTTCTGCGGCGTTGCCAGCCACGCCACCTGTCGTTCCCTCCAAAGCGATGACGCTGATCGAACGCAGCCTGGGTGAAGGTGACGCCGAAGTTCAGATCGCCATTCATCCCAACGATATTGCCGTCCGCAGCGGCGGAACAACGATCACCAGCCAGTTGGTCCAAGGTCGGTTCCCCGATTGGCGTCGAGTCGTTCCCACCTCTTTTGCCGCCAAGATCGACATGGTTGCGGCACCGTTCTATGCGGCGATCCGCCAGGCGATGATTGTCACCAGCGAAGAAAGCCGCGGCGTCGATTTCATCTTCACCAAGGGAACACTGAAACTCGCGAGCCAGGCCGCGGACATTGGCCAGTCCAAGGTCGAACTCCCGATCGCGTACGATGGCGAAGAAGTGAAGATCACGTTCGATCCTCGTTATGTCGCCGACTTCCTGAAGTCGCTCGACAGCGGATCACCGTTCCGCTTCCAGTTGATTTCTCACGAAGACCCCGCCGTGTTGACGACGGACGATCACTACACCTACGTGATTATGCCGCTGTCCCGAGATCGCTAACGGAGTGAAAAGAAGCTTTAAGACGTACCGACTGCGGCCCTGTGGATTCCTGACAAATGTCGCAAGAACCTCAACAACTGTCCTTCGCATTAGCCGAACTGATCGCGTTGCGGGGGTTTGCGCGAGTTCACAGTGACGATGAAATGCGATTGGCATGGAAGAAGGTGGCGGGAGAGGAATTGGCTGCTCAGGCCAAGCCACTCCAACTGGTTCGCGGCGTGCTGACGATTGCCGTGTCCAGTGCCCCGCTGCTGAACGAGATTGTCTCGTTTCAGTCGGCTGACTTGCTGGCTCGCATGAAACAGATGGTCCCCCATCTGAAGATCAAAAATTTGAAGTTTCGATTGAATGGAATGTAGCTGACGCGGAGTTGGACAACCAACCGATACGAACCGCGAACTTATGGAGACAGATCCCTTGTCCGAACCGAATACCGATGCAGGGCCCCTCTACGGTGCCGACCAGATCAAAGCTCTGACGAACATCGAGGGGATTCGCACTCGACCGGCCATGTACATCGGCGATACCGGCCCCCGCGGGTTGCATCACCTGGTCTACGAAGTCGTCGACAACAGCATCGACGAAGCGCTCAGTGGTTACGGTAAGCTGATCACAGTTCGCATCAACCATGACGGCAGCATCACGTCCACCGACGAAGGTCGCGGGATTCCCGTCGGGCCGATGCCAGATCAAGGGAACAAGCCCGCCTTGGAAGTGGTGCTGACCAGCACGCATGCCGGAGGCAAGTTCAACCGCACGGGCGGCTATGCCAAGGGGACCGGTGGTCTGCACGGCGTCGGAATCAAGGCCGTGAACGCTCTGAGCGAATGGCTGGAGGTCGAAGTCCGCCGCGAAGGTCACGTCTGGCAAATGGAGTTTTCTCGAGGGTTGGTCACGAGTCCGTTGCGTCGACTCGGTACTTCGACGGAGACCGGCACACGCATGACGTTCAAGCCCGATCCGGAAATCTTTCCGGATACGAAATACGTCTACGACACCCTGCAGAAACGATTGCAAGAACTGGCGTTTCTGAACCCCGGCGTCCGCCTGCGTATCACTGACGAACGGACTGGCCAGACGGAAGACCATTGCTACGAAGGGGGCCTGCGCGAATTCGTCACGTGGTTGAACCGCACGGAAACGCCGCTGATCCCCGAAGTGATCATGGTTGAAGGCGACGTCGATATCACGCACGTCGACCTCGCCCTGCAATACAACGACGGCTACAACGAAAACGTTCGTTGCTTCACGAACAACAACATTCCTAACCCCGATGGTGGAACGCATCTCTCTGGCTTCCGCAGCGCGATGACCCGCGCACTAAATAGCTATGGCAAGAAAGAGAACCTCTTCAAAGATGTCGAGCCCACCGGTGACGACTTCCGCGAAGGCCTGACTGCCGTCATCAACGTCAACATCCCCGACCCGCAGTTCCAATCGCAGAACAAGACGAAGCTGCTGAACGTCGAAGTCGAAGGGGCCGTTTCCAGCGTCACCTACGACGTGCTGATGAAGTACCTGGAAGAACATCCCGCCAACGCCAAGCGAATCTGTCAAAAGGCCTCACTGGCGGCGGAAGCTCGCGAAGCGGCTCGTAAGCAACGCGAAATGGTGCGACGCAAAGGGGCACTTACCTCCGGCGGCCTGCCCGAAAAGCTGCGAGATTGCCGCAGCCGCGAACTCGATGCCACCGAATTGTACCTCGTCGAAGGGGATTCGGCCGGTGGTTCGGCCGATACGGGACGCGATTCCAACCTGCAGGCGATCCTGCCTCTGCGTGGTAAGATCCTGAACGTCGAGAAGGCGCAACTGGTCAAGATCCTCGACAACGCCGAAATCGCCAACCTCTTCAAAGCGGTTGGCATTCCCCCGATGGCCGAGTTCGAAGATGTGACCAAGCGTCGCTACGGCAAAATCATCCTGATGACAGATGCTGATATCGACGGCAGCCACATCCGGACGCTGCTGCTCACATTCCTCTTCCGCCACATGCGGGCGCTGGTCGAACATGGCTGCATCTACATCGCCCAGCCGCCGCTCTATAAGGTGACTCAGCGCAATAAGATTCGTTACGTGCAAACGCACGAACGAATGGTGACCGAACTGATCACGCTGGGGTTAAACGGCAGTCGAGTTGTCTTCTCGAATGGAGACGAACTCGCAGGCGAGCATCTGGACAAAGTCGTTAAGCAGATGCACCGACTGGAAGAGCCATTCGAACTGCTCGAACGTCGCGGAGTGACGCTGAAGTTCCTGCACGCCAAGTCGGGTAATGCCGATACATTGCCCGAGTACCGCGTGTTCATCGGCAAGCAGGAGCAATGGTTCTTCGACAAAGAAGATGTTCGCAAATTTGTCGAGCAGGAAGAACAACGTCTCGGCCGCGAGCTCACCGTGGCCGGATCGATCGCAACGCCACTGGTTGCTCCCGAACCACTACCGCCAAACGCCGACGGAACTCCTGCGACTCCCGCTGTTCGCGAAGAAATGCTGCAGATCATCGACCTGCACGAAATCCGCACGATCAATCAGGCGCTGCTGGAACTGAAGGGTTACGGAATCACCCTGCCAGATCTTTATCCGCCAGGAGCGAAAGACGGCGAAACATTCTATCCCTTCCGGATCGTGCAGGACGACCACACGCTCAAGCTGACGTCACTGCGTGAGCTGCTACCCCAACTGCGAGACCTCGGCGAACGCGGCATGAAGGTCACCCGCTTTAAAGGTCTGGGAGAAATGGATGCCGAAGAGTTGTGGGACACGACCATGAACCCCAAGGAACGGACACTACTGAAGGTCACGATGGAAGACGCCGTCGCTGCCGACGAAATGTTCCGCGTCCTGATGGGCGACGCCGTCGAACCCCGCCGAGAATTCATCGAAAAGCACGCCCTCGACGTCAAGGATCTGGACGTCTGATGCCACGTCAAAGCTGAAGAGCGAGGCCGCCACTCTGGCTAAGAGATTGCGGCTTCGCAATTGATGCTCCTGCCAAACCGTCACTCCAGTTCGGAGGCAGTACTGGCCACAGGTACCACGGTCATTCCGTCTTCGGAATGGCCGTGCTCTTGTCGTTGGCCAAACTGGTACGCAGGGCAGCAGGGCTTTTGAATCTTGTGGTCACGCTTGAATCACCTATTCCAGCCAGACGAACAAACCCCGGATTGTCGCCGGCGTTTGTCTGCAACCAGCCAACCTTGGCTCTGCAGCACCTTCTTTCATCGCTTGCGGCGATGCTTTATTGACTAGACGACTGGAGTCACGTCCAGAGAAAAGGGGATTGAATGCTTTCGCCTACGCTTTGCGAAGTCGAAAGCAACCAGCCGGCGCCAGTGCCGTCAGGCCGATAACGCCGCAGGCTGCAGACAGAATGACGATCATGGGTAAGCTGTTCAGATAGCCATAGCTGTGGTTTTCGATCCGGGCAGCAGCCAGCCAGCCCAGAACGACCACCAGACAGGCCGCGATCTCCATCACCATCAGCGCGAGGATTTCCGATGACCTGCGATTTGACCACAGGCACGCGAGCAGAATCACGTTCCATAACGCAATGGCGATTCCACCCAACTCTCGAGTGTCCAAGCCCCAGCACCAGCCATTCTTCGGGAACGGACAGTAGATACCAAGAGCGATTCCGACAACGGTTAGTACGACAGACATGGTCGTGAGCCACGTTGCCGCATTGCGAATCGTGCTGCGTTGACCGGCGGCGGGTTCGCCGAACAGGCGGGTTAAGAGGTAGCAGGTAGCCAGACAACCGAGAAGCAGCGTGGTGAAGTAGCCCAGCGTGATCCCCGCGACATGCACAGCCAGCAGCGAGTCCAAACCTCCTCGTGAGAACCTCGGAAGCAACATCATCACGATGCCGCAGACCATCAGGATGGTGACACCCCAGATGACACGGACGGGTGTCCAGGGAATTGGGGCGGCGGGGACTTTGGCGAATTCCAACGCGATCGCATCAGGATCGCCGAGCTTCGCCGCTGCAGCATGGAATGCCGTCTCAATGTCATCGCCCGCTTGAGTTCGTCGCTCGATCTCTTCCCACAGGTGACTTTCCAGTTCGTCGAGCGCCTCTTCGCGTCCCGCGAGTGTCTGCGACAATGTCGACCGCCATGATGTGACTAATTCTTTAATCTCAGGCATGTCCTGTCTCCCACAACCGCGTCAGCGTCGACTGAACGACCAGC
Source organism: uncultured Schlesneria sp. (assembly GCA_966211735.1). Taxonomy (GTDB): domain Bacteria; phylum Planctomycetota; class Planctomycetia; order Planctomycetales; family Planctomycetaceae; genus Schlesneria. The sequence continues at coordinate 6,292 of CBIHQO010000043.1, read as the reverse complement.
CATTGCGCCTTCTGGTTTGCCAATTCTTTTCTGCCGGCACTGCAGAGAACGTAGTATTTGCGTTTCCGACCAACGTCGGACTCACCCCATCGAGACTTGATCAGGCCCTGACCCTCTAATCGATGGAGCACCGGGTAGAGCATCCCGTCAGTCCATTCGATTTTCCCTTCCGACAAGTCTCGAACCCTCTCGATAATCGCATAGCCATAGCTCTCACCATCCTCAAGCAGAGAAAGGATGAGCGGGATTGCGGAGGCGCCGACAAGGTCTTTGGTGAGCTTCATACCCAAATCATACATTGCAGATCTATGCATGTAAAGAGTTGATGATCTTTAAGAGCAGATTTCTGGTGTGCACTCTTGGCCAGATGTCGAAGGTGTCCTGCTCGGTCGCGGAATCCGCTGGGACCTAAGCAGCGAGTTGGCGGCGAGTCTTCCCTGTCGTTGACCTCGCCAACAACTTCGCACGACTCTTTCGCCGGGAGCAGAAGAAGATGATTCCACCGATCCCCACGATGATCACAACGAGTGGAACCGACGCGATGAATCCCAGATAGAATCCGTTAGATTAATGATATATCGCAGTCGATCCACGGGAAGGGGACGGGCGATCATCTCCACGGGTTGCTCCGTCAAATCAGGTAGATCTGTAGCCTCGGCGAACGAGTTCTTGGGCGTCATGAACCCATGCTAAGGCGTATCGCCAAGCATCATTTGATGCACGTCAGCAAGGGCCTGCTGACTCACTCGCATGAGGCCTTCCGCGGGACGATCGATGTCGGCCGTCATCACGATCACCAGCGAGAACGCCGCTGCCAGCACGGGTGTACCTCGCAGTCGCCGAATCCCGGACATCCCAACTTGATATCCGACCGCCAGCATCGACAACATCGCCAGAATGTACACCGCCAGCCAGACCGTTCCGGGAATGTGATACTGCAATCCAATCGTCACACGGCTCTGGTGCAGATCGATCAATTCATTCAACGAGGCGACGAACAAGGATCGTAACTCAGAATCCATCTCTTCCCGGACCAGCAATTTCGTTTGAGCCCACAGTCGCCTGTGGAAGTCTGCCGATGCCTTCACGAGGTCATGTATGTTCTTATTCGCAGCGTTCACTCGAAGATCGGCGTACTCGCGCAACAGTCGCCGGATTTCCAGGCCTTCTTTTTCCGGCAGCAAGTCGGCTCGCAGGTAGGTCGTCCCGATGGCATTGGCCTCATCCAGGACCAGCTGGCGACGAGCATCGAATCGGGACGCCGTCATGCCGAACGTAAAGGCGAGAATAAATGCCAATAGGCCCAGGACTGACGCCACGAGTGACCCCAGCGGAGCTTCCGGCTCCTTTTCATGCTGATACCGGATCACGATTCTTGCCAGGGCGGCTCCCCCTTCCACCGCGCTCATGCAGAGCACCAATGTGAGCAAGAACAAAGCCCACAGCGGAAGTATGCCGATCCAGTTGCCGAAATCCATTTTCCCCTCGCAGTTTGGCGAGATTGCTTATCAAAGATCCCTGCCATTGTCAGCGGTCGGTCGACCGATCTTAAAATTCGACGTTGTAGCGTTCGGTCATTGCGCGGCGGATCTGGACCAGGCCGTCTTCGATCTGCTTCATTTCTGAAACCTTCACTTGAGCAGCGTTGGCATGCTCTTCCGTGCGAATCTGGCCGAAGTTGGGGGAGACTTGAACAGTCCCCGAGAACGAATAGCCGCCGTAGGTGCCATAAGGCCCGACTGCTCCGGCACCGTACGAGTAGCTTTGATAGACGGGCTGGGCCGTTCGCACACCGCTGCGCAGGAATGACACGCGGGCCGCCTGGGCCTGATAGCGCAGCGAACTGCTGACGTTGCCACCGAACGTCAACAGGTCCTTATCGACATCCTTCATCGGCAGATCATCAATTTTGCGGGCATAACGCTCCATCCAGACTAGCTGGTTGTCGCGTTGAGTCTTGTCGAGCGTCTTGCGCAGATCATCGAGTAGCCCCTTGACCGAATGGAAGTACTTTTGCGACGCTTCGGCCTTGAGGGTCTCGGCACTCGGCGGGGTTGGTGTGCGCGATTCGGCCGAGGTCTCTCGAACATCGTGGGTCGCTGGTGATGCAGCAAACAGGCTGACGATCTTTCGCAGGTCGGCCTGCGAAAACTCACCCTTCATCGTCAATGACGTTCCCGACGCTGTCGCCGTCAAAGGGTCCAGATACGCCAGACTGATTTGCAAGGTCTTGAGGATCTCTTCGATCAATGGATTGGCTATGTGTTGAATGATCGCGGTCGGCTTGGCGAAGTCGATCTGCAGTGCTCCTTCGCGCTTATCAGTGACGCGAACGGTGAGCACAACTCCTTTGACGCTGGCCAGGATATCGGCGATGTCGGCCTGGTCCGCGGTCTTCCCTTTCAGCGGTTCAAACTTTGTCAGCAGTTCGCGAATCGGCGCCGCTGTCACGCTATCGGCGAGATCCACTGCCACAACTAGATGCGATTTGGAATCGGCCTGCTCCAATCCCTTTGCCAGGAAGGGCGACAACCTTGCGGCGTCCTTCTTCGCGGAGCTGACCCAGCGCGAGATCACCTGGCGATTGGGTTGTGATGTCACCAGGATTACTCCCGACTCCAGTTCGACTCCGCTTCGCCCGCCCGGCAGGGTGACGGCCGAGTGACCTGCGATCGTGTCGAGATGGCCGCCTTCGCGCCGCGCAATCAGTGCGAACGACGGAGTCCGTTCGACATCCATAATCCCCAGTTCCCAGACCGGTTGCAGGCCCCCGCTCAAATCCAGTTGCGATGCCATCACGACTTTTCGAGCTTCCGGCGGAACGCTGATTTCCTGGTTCGCAAAGCGATCCCCCGCCTGCTTGCGCCAGTTTTCACGCGTCGCCAGTGGAGTATGAAACAGCGATTCGACATCGATCACGACAACCGCATTGGCATCTGCGGGAACCCACGGCAACAGTTTCGTCGGAACTTCGGCCTGTGCCAGTGTGCCTGCCAGACTCATCATCCCCACAGCGACGCCGAATGAAATTCGACAGGACATGGTCCACAACTTCATGATGCCAACTCCGGAATGTAGTTCAGCCGCTGATTGAAACGAATGCCGGGAACGATCGTCGCTGAATGCTCCCGTGACCTTCGGCCGAGCAAGTCGTGCGATCATAGAAATCACTGGTTTGGGTCTGCATCGAAAGACATGCTGATGAGAACGCGGATACTAGCCCGTGCTGGTGCAATCGTCAAAGATCACCATCGGCTTGCAGGGCCGAGGATGAATTCAGTGCGGTTTGAACCAGGCGAGAACGTACACGGATTAGTTGCCATTTCTTCACAGAAAGTTAGAGAACGCCCCAGAAGATGGATCCTCGATAAATCAAACGTGACCTGACGGAACACTCGTCGCGATTTCACTTGCTGTTCGTGATTCCAGGGGGACTTCGATGCTGAGAATCATCACTTTTGGGTTAATGGCATTGGCTTCTCTTCAAGCGATCGCGATCGCTCAGACTTCCGAAGGAGATTTTCGGGATCTGCGAGCCATACAGCACAAAATGATGATGTTAAGGCGTCAGCCAGGTAGGCAAATGACGGTCGCTGATGAACTGCAGATCACCAACGGCCAATTCGTGGAGTTGGCTGCGCTGCGAGAGGAAATATCGCTTTTCACAGGTGAACAAGACAAAACGCGCAGCCGGAACGCGCCCCCATCCAAGGAAGGCGAAATCTCCTTCGCACGAGCTGCGGACGAAAAACTGAATTCGATCCTTAGCGATGAACAGCGTCAGCGATTGGCCCAGCTGGATATTCAGCAAGACGGAGCGATGCGGGTGGTTCGATCCGACATCGCAGCCAAACTGGAGATTTCGGCCGCGCAACAGCTACGTATGAGAGATGCCCAACGAGACATTCTCCACAGTAAAGGACAGCCCGGCCCTGAAGCATACGCCACCTTTGGCCATGCTTGTTATGCGATCTTGAATGACAAGCAACGTGCCAAGTGGAAGGAAATGGTCGGAGAACCATCGGAAGCGATTCAGTGCAGAGCCCCTTTACTTCCTGGTCCTGTCCCCGAACCTGCGAAAGGGGCGACCTCTCGACGGAACGTTTCCCTTCCTCCCTATACGCATCTCGAAAAACCGGTCAGCAATGAGCAGCTTCGCCTGACGGACGATCAAGTTGTACAGTTGACCGAAGCACGCACGAAATATAAAAAGCTCGCGGCACAACGAACTGAAATGACCGGCAGCTCACTTGAACGAGCCGAGTTCACGGGAACCGTGATTCAGACGCAACGGGCTTACTTCGCACTCTGCGACCGAATCCTCAGCGAGGACCAGAAGACGCGCTTGAATGAACTACAATTTCAGTCATTGTGCGAGCGAGCGTTGCTCGAACGCGCATTCCGAGAAGCGGCCAGGCTCTCCGACGATCAAATCAACTCGATCGATCGATTGCTGACCGCTCACCCGGTGGCAACCACGCTTTCACCCCATGAACAGTTGACGATTCGACAAGAGACTCTTCAGCTCGGCTTGAAGTACCTCTCCGATTCACAACGACTCGTCTGGGACCGGATGACCGGCTCACTGGTCCCGCTCGAGAGCTTGCTGAAAGCGGAAACCGACTCCGTCGACTGACTGCCGTGAACGTCGTCGCTGCGTTGCAGGCATTCTTTTTCAAACCTGAGGCCAGTACCTGAAACCGGGGCGATGGAACGGAGACCACGTGGGTCTGCGACGGCAAAGGCCACTTCCCTGCATAGCACTGTGCGGCCAATATTGGATAGCCCCCCAGGTCATACGCGCGGCCAGCCAGTTTCAAGAGCTCTGCTTTCGGAACTTGATCACGGTCCTGAATGGCATGGCACAGTTCCAGGCACAATGTCAGGTCCTGTTCATCCAAAGCGAGCTGAGCCAATCGCATCCCTGCTGTGACAGACTCGGGGCGGTCCATGGCATAAATCTCCAACCAGATCACCTTGGCCTCTGCAATCTGGTCGTGGTCTCGCCGGTAGTCGGCCAATGCCAGCTTCATTTGCATCTCGACCAGTTCGCAGGCGCCGTCCTCCAGGACGCTGGAATAGAGTTCCAGCATGCGATCGTCGAGATCAGCTTCATGCATCGCCTGACCAAGCAACAACTGCCCCGTCGGTCCCAGCCATTCGGCATCACCGTCGACGGCCACGATCGATCGATACAAGAACGCAGTTTCGCGAGCCTTGCCGGCGTTTGTCGCTGTCCGCCAGCGTGCGAGTGAGGTCATTAACGCGGCCGCGTTTCGAACTGATTGATCCTGGAACTGAAGTCGATGCGAGAAGAGAGCTTCACCAGCATCCAGAGGTCTGCCATCGAGCAGCAATGCCATCGACAGGAAGACGGCCGCGCGAGCCTGATCGTCCGGGGTCTGACGCGAACTGGCCGCTCGTTTCAATTGAAAGGCGGCTTCGCGAAATTCGCCGCGATCCATTAACGCTCGGCCATAGAGGATCATCGATCGGGTATGCAGATCGCTGCCCGGTGCCCCGTGCACAATCACTTCCAGCATGCGGCAGGTTCCGACCAGATCACCCGCTCGATGGTAGGCCAGGGCTGCATTGAACGCCGCACGAATGCCAAGGGGCGAGACGGATTTACCAATGAGCGAGGAATAGACCTGGGCGGCATCCACCAAACGCGAGTCTGCGGCAGCTAGCTGCGCTCGCGCGAAATTTGCCGGCGCTGTCAGACGATGTTCAGGAAACATTGCCACAGCCGAAACCAGTGACATCGTTGCCGACTTGTGGATCTGCAACGCGTCAGCCTCGCCATTGGTCGAGGTGATCAGCAGCGTTCGCGTGTGTATCTGCAAAGTCCAGGTCGCTCGAACTTCCTGGCACAACGCCGCCAACACCAGACTCAAAGGGAGATCACGAACAGTGACATCAAGCGCCCTGCTGGAGGCGAGTTGTTCGACGGCCTCGTCAGACCATTCCAGCCGGAAACCACATTCGTCGGCCAGTCGTTTTATAATTTGGTTGATCGATTGTTGGCGAGCGCTGATCAGGAACGGTGTCCCCAGCAGAGTCGCTCCGGCCACCTGATTGTCTGCGAGATCCGCTTCGGCAACAGGTTTGTGAGGTGCAGAGACGCGGAACGGGATTTCGTCGACTGTCGCTGGCTGATCGGGTGTGGCGTCAGCCCATTTCAGAATCTCGGACTGCGACCATTCGATGAGATTGTTGACGGGCGCCAGCCCTGCTGTCAGTGGGCTATTCGCCGGCAACGTCTGTTCGGCAGCGACGATCGAGTACAGTA
>CBIHQO010000042.1:0-16294 GCA_966211735.1 uncultured Schlesneria sp. | reverse complement strand
CGGAGTTTCTTCCAATCGAAGCCACGTTCCTGCGCGGCAGCCAGATAGAACGCCATGACGATTGCTGCCGGAGCATTGATCGTCATCGAGACCGAAATCTGTTCCAGATCAATTGTTTCAAACAGAGTGTGAAAATCGTCGACGGTATCGACGGCGACGCCCAGTCTGCCAACTTCTCCGGCGGACCGCGGGTCATCACTATCGAGTCCCATGAGAGTGGGAAGGTCGAACGCGGTACTCAGCCCGGACTGACCCTGATCGAGCAGAAAGCGGAATCGCTTGTTTGTCTCGCGTGCCGTACCAAAGCCAGCGAACTGCCGCATGGTCCACAGCCGGCCGCGATACATGTCTGCGTGAACGCCGCGAGTGAACGGATAGTGGCCTGCGTCACCGATATCTCGCTCAAAAACAACTGTCGCCAGTTCGTCGGGGCCATAGTGGCCAGCGATCTGCCTGTCTGACTTGATTGAGGTTGGCATCGCGCAGGCCCTCCGTCAAATGTGGGTCGACCGACACGCGGACGACTGCGACAACTTCATTCTATGCGTACGATGGTCCATGGCACAGTTCTTTTTCATATCGAAGGTGTCAGTCTTAGATTCAACTCGCTGTTGCCAGCGAGGTTTTGACGTAGAATGGATGTTGGAACACGACGGTCCCTCGACGCGCCCGACGACGAGACTCATCATGACGACGCTTACGGAAGTGACTCGGCAGATTCAAGAGCAGGAAGCCATTCTTCGCCAGGGGGGAGGCCCCGCAGGGCAGGAACGCCAGCGACGCTTGGGTCGCCTCACGGCGCGCGAGCGGTTGACCGAGTTACTCGACAAGGACGCTTCGTTTTTTGAGCTTGGACTCTGGTCCGCGTGGGGGATGTATCCCGAATGGGGCGAAATCCCGGCGGCAGGAGTGATTGCGGGAATTGGGTCAGTCCAAAGTCGCCGCGTGCTGGTTATCGCGAATGATGCGACCGTCAAAGCGGGTTCGATGTTTCCGCAGTCGGTGAAAAAGGTGCTGCGTGCTCAGCGGATTGCCATGGAGTTTCGGCTGCCGCTGATCTACCTCGTCGATTCCGCCGGAGTATTCCTGCCGCTGCAGGATGAGATCTTTCCCGATGAAGATGACTTTGGACGGATCTTTCGCAACAACGCCGTATTGTCGGCGATGGGGATTCCGCAGTACTCGGCCGTGATGGGGAACTGCGTTGCGGGGGGAGCGTATCTGCCCGTGTTGTCTGATACCTTGTTGATGACTGAAGGGAGTCAGCTCTATCTGGCTGGTCCGGCGTTGGTGAAGGCGGCGATTGGTCAAACGGCAGACCCCGAAGAACTCGGCGGAGCCAAGATGCATGCTGAGATCAGCGGCACGGCAGACTATCGCGAAGTGGATGACCTCGCATGCTTGAAGCGACTTCGCTCACTGATCGACTTTCTGCCGTCGCCGAAGGGAAGCTCGTGGCAGAGTGGGCCAAGCCGCGATCCGGCGGAACTCGATAAGATAGTTGGCTCAGACCGAGCGGAATACGATGTTCGCGATGTCATCAATTGCATTGTGGATGCCGACTCGGTTCAGGAATTTCGCGCCGACTATGGGACGACCCTGGTGACCCTGTTTGCGAAGATCGCCGGCCGGTCTGTCGGCATCGTGGCGAATCAGTCTAAGCGATGTAAATCGGCGACGGGTGAACTGCAGATCGGCGGCGTTTTGTATACGGACTCAGCAGAGAAGGGGGCCCGGTTCGTGATGGAGTGCAATCAGTCGGCATTGCCGCTGATCTTCCTGCAGAATGTTCAGGGCTTCATGGTGGGGCGACAGTCGGAGCAGTCAGGAATCATTCGTTCCGGCGCGAAGCTGGTGAACGTCGTCAGCAATAGTGTTGTTCCCAAGCTGACCGTCGTAATCGGCGGCTCTTTCGGGGCGGGGAACTACGCCTTGTGCGGCAAAGCCTATGATCCGTGGCTCATCCTGGCTTGGCCGGGGGCTCGCTATGCAGTCATGGGGGCGGATCAAGCGGCGGACACGTTGCTCTCGCTGCGAGTGCGCGACGCCGAGCGTGGTGGGCGAACATTGTCGGATGACGATCGAAAGCGGCTGCGTGACGAAATCCGCCAGCAATACATTCAGCAGACGGATATTCGCTATGGGGCGGCTCGAGGTTGGGTCGATGCGATTATCGCTCCGGATGCAACGCGCGCTTGGCTGGCGATGGCCTTAAGTGTGATTCCCGAAGGGATGACAAAAGGAGAGTTCCGAACGGGCCTGTTACAGATGTGACGTGAGGCGAAGTATCAGATCATTGAGAAGGGACTTGCGTGATGAACTCGCCCGTGCTGCAGATCGAATCGCTCGATGCCGCCACTGTGCTGTTGACCTTGAACAGGCCGGAGCGACGCAACGCGCTGACGATTGAATTGATGCAAGCGGTGTGCGCGGCCTTCGAGGCACTCGCAAAGGAGCCGCAACGGCGTGTGGTGCTGATCCGGGGGGCTGGCGTGGCCTTCTGTTCGGGGCTCGATCTGCAAGAAGCGGCGGACATGTCAGTGGCCGAAGAGAGCGCGGACTGTGTCGCAAGGTTGTTCCAAGTCGTCCGTGCCAGTCCCTTAGTCACTATCGCGATGGCGCAGGGAGCGGCCTTTGCGGGCGGAGCGGGACTATTGGCTTGCTGCGACTTCGCCATCGGCACTGACGATCTCAAGATTGGTTTTCCGGAGGTGCGACGTGGTCTGATTCCGGCACTGGTGGCGGTGGTGCTCGCTGATCGTCTACATCAACACGACTTGAATGAGTTGTTTCTGATCGCCGAACCTATCGGTGCGGCACGAGCTCAATCGATGGGACTGCTGCAGCGAGTTGTCCCCACGGATCAGCTTTTGAGCGAAGCGAGATTGGTCGCTTCCAAGATTCTGAGCGGCGGGCCTGATGCGGTTCGAGAAACGAAGAGTTTATTACGTGATCTGCGACTGACAGATCCATTGCAGAGAATCTCGCACGCGCTGGCTGTTCATACACGTGTTCGCCAAAGTGAGGAAACGAGCGAAGGACTGAAAGCTTTTCTGGAACGTCGTGACCCGCGCTGGTCATCGACATAGAATTCACCGACTGAGTTGGCCCAACACAGCGAGTTGTTTCGATTGCTTTTCGAGAGTAAGGCATGCCATGACTACCGAGACTAAATCGGCTCGAGAATTGGAACGCGACAAGCAGGTGCGGCAGGCGGAAGAGCTGCTATTCGCGGGACCTGCTCACCGTAGTGTCGCCAAAGAATTGTTTCATGGCCGCTTCGCTGCAGGGTTGGTTCAACCCTATCCGCGGTTGACACCGGCTGAACAGAGTCAGGTCGACGCATCCTTGCAAGAATTGAAGGCCTTTTGCGACAAACATCTTGATCCCGACGCGATTGATCGCCAGGCAGATATTCCACGTAGCGTGATTGACGGGCTGGCCCACCTGGGTGTGTTGGGAATGACGGCTCCAGAAGCAATGGGGGGGCGGGGATTTTCTCAACTGGCTTATTGTCGGATCCTGGAAGAACTCGGCGGCCGATGCAGTTCCACCTCGATCTTCGTGAATGCACATCATTCGATCGGGATGCGAGCGCTGCTGCTATTTGGGACCGAGCCGCAGAAGCAGCAGTGGTTGCCGGACCTGATTCACGGTCGCAAGCTGGCGGCATTTGCATTGACGGAAGTTGCCGCTGGGTCTGATGCCAGTAACGTGCAAACGACGGCGACGTTGTCGGAAGATGGGACGCACTACGTCTTGAACGGTCAGAAGCGATACATCACCAATGGCGGAATCGCCGATGTCCTGACGGTGATGGCTCGCACGGCGGTTCCTGGTCGCACGGATACCGCTGTCACGGCATTCCTCGTGACGCCGGATTTGCCGGGGTTTCGAGTGGTTGAGCCGCGGATGGAGAAGGTCGGTATCCGCGGAACGGCGACCGCGAAGCTCGCATTCGAAAACATGCCGGTCCCCAAAGAAAACATCCTCGGACCGCTGGGGAAGGGGCTTAAGGTCGCCCTCACCGTTCTCGATTTTGGCCGCACGACATTCGGGGCCTGTTGCACCGGGGCGGCGAAGACTTGTTTACGCCTCGCCACGGAACACGCAAAGACGAGGGTTCAATTCGGTCGGCCACTCGCCGAGTTTGATCTGGTCCGACAGAAACTGACGCGCATGGCTGGATGGACCTATGCCATGGAAGCGATGACCAGCGTGACGGCGGGGCTGATCGATCGCGGGCTGGAAGACTATATGCTCGAAACGGCGATGCTGAAGGTTTACAGCACCGAAGCGCTCTGGACGATCGTCAACGACGCCTTCCAGATCCATGGCGGGGCCGCTTACTTCTGCGACAAACCGCTGGAACGGATCCTGCGCGATGCGCGAATCAATCAGATCGGGGAAGGGGCCAACGAGGTGCTGACTTCGTTTATCGCCCTGGTGGGGATGCGCGAGCCGGGTGAGCGATTGAAGGCGATCTGGGATTCGTTGCCCTTCAAAAACGTATCTCTGCTAGGGAAGTTCGTTACCGAAGAAGTGTCGCGACGATTTGTGCTGCCCACTGTTCCGGTGCAGGCACCCGCACTCGCTTCACGAGCCAAAGCACTGAGTCGATTGATACGGTCGTTTGGGCTGGCGGTGGAGCAGGCATTGATGAAGCATCGCGAAGAGATTCTTGAGAAGCAACTTGTGCAAGAACCGATTGCCGTGGCCGCGATGGAGCTATACGCGTCGATCTGCGTGCTGGCCCGAATGGATGCCGAACGATCGATGACGCCGGTCGATCCAACCGCCGATCTGTTCCTGCAGCAGTCGGCTCGACGAATTCGACAGGCGCTTCGGCAATTGAAGGACAATGACGACGTGGCGATTGATAAGGCGGCGCGCGGCATGTTGGCGCGGTAACGATGGCCGCTTACCACTCGCCCGCGATCCAATCGAGAGGGACACACTCTTCGACGCCGGTTCGGTACTTGGAGAACGATGTCATGAGCAATTGCTCTTGTTCGACGAGTTGCCGGAAGATGACGGGCATGACAACCTGGAACTTCAGTTCCAGGATGCGCTGATTCTGTAGCAGAGAGATGCCTTCGAGTGGACTGTGTGGGACTTGCCAGCCATTGGCAAGACAACCTGCCAGGCTGTCATCAATGGTCAGACGCATCGTGCCGTTGATGGTGGTGCCGACACGGGCAAACCGACGGTATGTCATCTGGCAGACAGGGCGCAGGCCGTGCTCGTCGAGTCGTTGTCGAAACCAGGCTCCCTCCCATACGGGATCAATGGCGCCTGTGGCTCGGTGTTCGATCTGGGAATCGTCGATCGAAACGCGATGCTTGCGAACCAGACCTTTACGTTTCTGCTTCACTTCCAGCCAGACCTTGGAGTCAGTGCCATATCGTCGCAGTCGGTACTTTCTTCGCTGATAGAGTTCGGAGCGATGAAAGACATCCATATTGGGAGTGTCGAGGTACAGGCTGTTGACGTGATAGCCGTCGCCATGAGCACCACCGGCATGAGGGTCGGCGTGCAGGTGGGTCCGAGCCCATTCCATGATCCGGCTGGCTCGGTCTACATCAATCAAGAACTTCAGTTCATATGCGCCATGCGGTTTCGCGGCAGAGCCCGCTGAAAGAGTTTGCTCCAATTCGGCTGGTGAAATCACACTCACGACACCGTTCATCGGGGCTGCGTCACTCATCCGTCGAGGCACGCTTCCTGGCGAAATCAGAGTTCCATCGGGCGCTTGCTGCGAAAGCGAGACAGATGAGCCACGTCCATGGGATGAATCAGGGCTTCCAGTCATTGTCGGCACCTTTCACGGTCTGTATCCGGAGCACTGGCGAAGGAGTATAGGAAATAAAACACCCTTCGTGAACTTGTGTTTCGATTTTCAGAAGCGCACGAAGGGCGAAATGTTCCCGGATTCTTATTAGTCTCGTTGATCATCGTGACGAGCTAGCGGCCCGTAGACAGGCCGATCATGGTCCGATTCGTCGCGTTCTTGAGCAGCCTCGGCTCGTGGGCCGAATTCGCGTCGATCGCGATCTGGACCACCGCGATGCGGTCTCGAATCTGATTCGTCGTCTCGTCCGGGACGGCCTTCAGGCCTCATCTCGGGGCGACCTCGTCCAGATCCCCATGGATAACCAAACATTCCGCTTCGGCCAGGTCCATGGCCTTGCGGTCCAAATTCGGGACGACCGCGACCGTCACCACGTGGCGGGCCCGCTTCGGCGTTATTACGGCCGTGGCCACGCCCCATGGATTCCATGCCGGGACGATCACGATCCGCGCCGCGCGATTCTGCACCGCGACCAGCGCCAGGGCCACGATCCTGTTCAGGACGAGCGTCATGTCGGTCTTCGCGGCCTGATTCTCGAGATGGTGGTGTATCAGGGCGGCCACGTCCCGGGGCGTCATGTCGTGGGCTGAAGTCGGGGCGCTGATGATGACGAGGCATGTCCGCATGAGCATGTCGCTCGGAGTTCATACCGCGTGGGCTGAAATATGGGCCGTGGCCGTCTCGTGAACCGAAATGATGTCCGGGCATCGGGCCGCCGTGTCGTGGACTAAAATCAGGGTGCTGATGATGAGCGTAGCCTTCGGCATGATGTCCAAAGTGAGATCCACCGTGACCGAAGTGGCCGTGGTGTGAACCAGACTCTGGGCCGTGATGACGCCCGTGTGGGCCGAATCCACGGTGGTGCATCGCACCATGTCGTGGGTCGAACCCGGAGTGGTGACGACCATATCCACCGGCGTGATGTCCGAAGTGAGCCCCGACATGACCGAAGTGGCCGTGGTGTGGACCAAACTGCGGACCGTGATGACGCCCGTGTGGGCCGAATCCACGGCGGTGCATCGCACCATGTCGTGACTCGAACTCGGAGTGATGACGGCCATATCCACCGGCGTGGTGTCCGAAGTGAGCCCTGCCATGGCCGAAATGCCCGCGGTGTGAACCAAACTCTGGGCCGTGATGACGGCCATATCCACCGGCATGATGTCCGAAGTGGGATCCACCATGACCGAAGTGTCCTCGGTGTGAACCAAACTCTGGTCCGTGATGACGCCCGTGGGGGCCAAAACTCGGTCGCCGATGACTTGGGCCATCGTTCCGTGCGTGGGCACCAAAATCAGGGCGTCCGCCACCGGAACCTCGTTCGGTCCGTTCAGGCGGGCGATGTCCAGGGCCGCGATCCATCCCAGGTCGTCCGCGACTAGGACCATCGTGACGAGCTTGTGGTCCGCCTTCGCGATGTCCGTGATCCGGGCCAGCGTCACGTCGGCCTTCTTCAGAGCCTCGACGAGGGCCACGGGATTCTGGTGATGCGTCCGGGCGGCCTCGACCGGGGCCGCGTGCTTCGTCTCGGTCACTTCGTTCCGGTCGCGATGGCCGACCTGCTTCAGGCCGGTCGCCTCGTGGACCCCGTTCGCCGTCGCGGCCCGGTCCCCGCGGTGGACCCGCTTCAGGGGAACGATCTGGGCCGCCGCGGCGTGGGCCGCCTTCTGGTCGTGATTCTCGGCGTTCGTCGCCTCGGCCTCGTTCTGGTGTGGCTGAGTCAGCTTGTGCGAATTCTCGGTTCGCGGCGGGAGCCTGCGTCTCGATTGATTCGGGTGCAGAGTTCTCGGATTGGATGGCAGACGCTGGGCTGTCTGATTCCTGTGCCCATCCGGGGGCGGTCGCTAGCAGGGCAGACGCCATGGCGGCTGCAATGCTCAGGATTGTGCGGCGCATACAATACTCCTGAAATGTTAAAGGAACGGTATCTGTGCTCCGCAACTGGAGTCAGCAGGTACCAGAATGGTCACGAATTTGATGCGGAAACCGCCGCGTTACAGTGAATATTTCTGGCGAAAATTCGTCGTAACCTATTGCCAGGCTGAATTTCCCTGCTTTGGCGGCGGCAACAAGGCTCTCCAAGGGGATTGATATGGCGGCACGGCTGAAGTTGACGTGAATTGAGGCCTGAATTTTGTATTGATTTTCGACGGCGGTTTTCGATCCACCCAAGTTACCATAGGGGTAAACGAAACATCGCAACCAAAAGAGCAGTTCATGGAGTCGAATGTCGAAAACCTGATTCAATTGGCCCGTGGCGGTGATCAGGCCGTGTTGGGGCAATTGCTGTCGTCTTATCGGAATTACCTGCGCTTGTTGGCGAAAATTGAAATTGGCCGACGACTGCAAGGCAAGGTGGATGCTTCCGATGTGGTCCAAGAGACGTTTCTCGAGGCTCATCGGCATTTCCCTGGTTTTCAAGGAGACGTTGGTGGCCAACTGACGCAATGGTTGCGAGCGATTCTGGCCGCCACACTGGCGAACACGGTTCGCCGCTATCTGGGGACGCAAGCTCGCGATTTGCGGCTGGAGCGAGACTTGGCTGCTGACCTGGATCAGTCGACCTGTGCGCTGGGGCAGATTCTGGTTGACCCGCACAGTTCACCGAGTCAACAGGTGATACGGGGTGAGCAATCATTGCTGGTCGCAGAAGCGATGGCTCGCTTGCCAGATGATTACCAGACAGTACTGGTGCTGCGTCACTTGGAGGGGCTGACGTTTCCTCAGGTCGCGGAACGGATGGGGCGCACCCTGGACAGTGTTGAAAAGCTGTGGTTGCGCGGGCTGACTCGACTCAAACGAGAGTTTGCCGAGGTGACGCCATGAGCCGGGCCTTCGATGAAATCGATGAAGACGATCCACGTTTGCTGCAGCTGTCACGCGAATATCTGATCGAACTGGAAGCGGGGCGTCACCCAGATCGCGCTCTCTTCCTGGCTCGATATCCTGAGTTGGCGGAAGCTCTGTCTGAATGCCTGGACGGGATCGAGCTGGCGCAGTCGTTTGCCAAGCCACCTGATGCCCCGACCCCGGAATTCTCGGGCAGTCCACTCGGTGACTTTCAGATTCTGCACGAGATTGGCCATGGTGGGATGGGTGTCGTTTACGAAGCCATCCAATTGTCGTTAGGTCGTCGAGTGGCGCTCAAGGTCCTCCCGTTCGCAGCTGCACTGGATGCAAAGCATCTGCAGCGATTCAAAAACGAAGCTCACGCCGCAGCGCAGTTACATCATACGAATATTGTTCCGGTCTATGCGGTGGGATGCGAGCGAGGCGTTCACTTCTACGCCATGCAGTTGATCGAAGGTCGATCGCTGGCGAATGTGATTCAGGAGATGCGAGCCGCCGCCCCCGTGGGCTTGCCGCGTAGTCTGGCTGGACCAAGCCAAACCAGTAACGCCACTGTCGCGATTTCGGGGGTGCGAACGTCCCTGCGCTCGTCGCGAACGAATCAAAGCTTTCGATCGGCAGCACGGATCGCTGCTCAGGTGGCCGATGCACTCGACTATGCCCATGAAGCTGGGGTCGTCCATCGCGATATCAAGCCCGCAAACTTGATGCTGGACACGAAAGGGGCCGTCTGGGTCGCGGACTTTGGGTTGGCTCAGGTTGTGGCTGACGGCGGCGTCACGCAGACGGGTGACCTGGTCGGAACGCTACGCTACATGAGTCCCGAACAGGCATCGGGTCGACGTATCCCCGTGGACCACCGGGCCGACGTGTATTCTTTGGGGGCGACTCTGTACGAGATGCTCACTTTGCATCCCATTTTTGCGGGGGAAGATCGCAATACGCTGCTCTTCCAGATCCTCAATGATGATCCGCGACCGCTACGTCAATGGGATCTGGCGATTCCGGTGGAATTGGAAACGATCGTCCTGAAGGCGACAGCCAAGAGTCCGACGGACCGCTATGCCACAGCGGCAGACATGGCCGCGGATCTGAGAAGGTTTCTGGACGAACTTCCGATTCTGGCGCGGCGGCCGACGGTCATCGACCGCACTCGCAAGTGGATGCGCCGACATCCTTCGTTTGTCGGTGCGGCGGTGGTGTTGCTGGTCTGCGGATTGATCGGCATGGGGATCACCACGGCGATTGTGGCGCGCGAACAAGCTGCGACTAAGGCCGCGTATCAGCGTGAAAGTCGACGCGCGATCGAGGCGGAGTCACGATTTTTGCTCGCTCGTCGTGTCGCTGACGAGATGATTCGACTGGCCGAAGAAGAGCTGACCGACAGCCCATTCCAGGAGCACTTGCGTAAGCAACTGCTGGAGACGGCACTCGGCTACTACCAAGAGTTCATTAATTCACGTCAGGAGCAACCAGAAGCGCAGGCCGAGCTCGCTTTGACACAAGATCGCGTGAAGAAGATTCTGGCGGATCTGGCCGTGTTAAAAGCCGATCGTCATAACTATCTGCTGCGAGAAGCGGCAGTCCAGGACGACTTGCAGGTCACGACGGAACAACGGGCGAAGTTGATCGAGGTTCTCGATCATCGCGAAGCACAGCGACAAGAATTTCCTCGCCCTCCTCATGAGGGGAAGTCGCACGAACAACACGAACGGTCACTGGCCATTGCACGTGAAAACGAAACGGCGCTGAGTGGAATTCTGACGACGGCTCAACTGAAACGACTTCCTCAAATCGCCTTGCAGTGGCAAGGTCCGCGCGCCTTGCTTGATCCAGATGTCGTTACCGCTTTGAAGCTGACGACAGAGCAACGCAGCCAGTTGAGAGCTATCGAATTTGAAACGATGGCTCATCATTTCTCGAATGGTCCACGTCGCGGTCCTCCGGATTCCCATGATGATCGCTTCAAGTCAGCGATGAGAGACATGCTGGTTGTGCTCACCCCCGACCAGCGTGTGCAATGGCAGTCGATGATTGGCAATCCGTACGAGGGGCCGATGCCGTTACATCGTGGAGGGCCGCCGGGCTATCCGGGGCGACATGAGCCACCAGGGCCGCCAGGTCCACCCGGTCGAAAAGACCCGCCGGGCCGTCGAGAAGGTGGCCGACGGGAATCGATTGATCGGCTTTTTGATACTCCAACCGAGCCCGATCCTCCGAAGCGTCAGAGGATTTGAGTCGGCGGCAGTGGCTTACTACTACGCTGAAGAAGTAAGGGCTCGCGACAATTCGCGAGCCCTCTATGTCATCGTCGATCACGGTTGTGCAGGTCTGCTGATGCAGACACTTCTAGAGTTACCGACGTCAAATCCGAAGATGTCCCAGCAGATACAGAATCAACAGAATCACCAGTATTGTTCCCAGTGCTCCACTCGGCCCGTATCCCCACTGGCGGCTATAGCGGTGGTGCGGAGCCGATGCCACCATGAGCAGTACGATGATGATCAAGAGAAACAACATGCAGACTTACCTTAAAGATAGGGGCTCTCTCGGTCATCGATGCGACCGCTAACGACCGGTTCGCGAAGAGCGCAAAACCGTCGAGCTTCGTCGCGATCGACCTTTGATGAATCGCGGAGCAGGCAAGGATGCCAGCAAAGGGTTCGACTCATCGTGGTAAAGGCAGATCAATTCTTCTGCTTCCACTCGATCCCAATCGGCGATCAATGCATCAATGTCGTCGTTCTCAATTGCTGGAGAGTCATCAACAAGGCTGAACCCTCTTTGCAGAATGACTCCGTGATCTTCACCTGTGGCTCGTGCAACAGCGTTGTGAAATTGAGAGCGGCGCATCTTGAAATCCTTTAATGAATTCTGTTCGAGATTGTTTTTATTGGTAGATGATCGCGATTGCCTCGTTATCATCTGCAGCCTTTGTGAGGCGTGGTTTTGGTGAATGAACCAGCTAGGCAAGCGCCATGCCAAACCGTCTTCAGAACGATGATTTGCTGAGATCTCGCGGTATCGCCAGAGGAGTTTGCGTGGCTCATGCGAGGATTGGAGTCAAATCGTTCGGCGGGGCCGCGCCGATGACACGCGGCGATTCAGAATGCGCGATTCTCCGTCAACCGCTGACCGAATGGCAGAAGATTTCGGGAATCGGTCGCTGATCAATCGATTGATCTGTGGCTTTGGACCGGTTCTCGGTCTGCAGCGCGAAGGCGACCCACGCTGATTAGATTGAACAGAAGTGATCGATAGTGTGCCACCTGGGAAATCGACAGTCGCTTTGGCGGGGATCGGTCCGTTACAATGCGATCAGCCATGGATCCTCCAGGGCCGCGAAGAATAGGCAGAATCAGGACAGCGTCGGTGAAACACGTACTTAGCGTCGGGCAGTGCGGATTCGATCACAGTGCGATCGGTCGGTTTTTGAGTCAACATTTCGAAGTGAAGGTGACTCCTTCCGCGACGGTGGCTGATGCCACCCGGCAATTGAGTCAGCAGACTTACGATCTAATCCTGGTGAACCGCCAGTTCGATGCCGACGGCAGCGAAGGTCTGGATTTCATTCGACTGTTAAAGGCCGCACCAGAACTGCAGTCGATTCCAGTGATGCTGGTTACCAATTTTCGGGAATATGCACAGCAGGCCGAGTCGCTGGGAGCGGTTGCCGGATTCGGTAAATCCGAACTGGGTTCGCCAGCACTCGCGAAACGTCTGGCACCCTTCTTGGGTGAAGCCGCAGCTTCTCAGTAACGCGGAATGGTCACGAGAACTTACTTGCGGACTTGATCGACAAGCTTCTTGACCGATGCGGCGATACGGTCTTCGATATCTCCCGCCCAGCGGAACGCGGGACGACCGTATTCGAACAGGTTGCTGCCCCCTTCGTATCCGCCTTCTTCCCAGATACGACGCGATGGGATGTAGGCGATCATGTCATCCGCATAGCCACAGACCCAGGTTCCGGGACCAAATTCGCCGTTGAACCGCAGGGCGTAGTCGACGACTGTTTCGGCCCCCATCCCGATCACGAGCATTTCCTTACCGAGTTGCCAGGCATGCACCGGGTAGGGGTAGGAGGCTGCGAACTGTTCTCCTGCCTCCAGCTTTTTCAACATTCGAGCAGCCCAGCGAGCGCGAACCGGATTGGAATCCTGCAGCGCCCGCGTTAGCTCTTCACGATCCGCTACCTTCAGATAGGGGAGCTCAATAGATTCAAAAGCGGTCCGTATCGCCGGGGTAATTGATTTCAACGGTTGTTGTAAGGTCTCTTCGACCGCGGTCGCGAGCTTGTGACCATACTGTTGGCAGAGCTCAACCTTCCGACGAGGCAGCGGGTTCTGATCGCCGCCACACGTATTCACGAACATCGCCATCGCGCCGGGATGTTTTTCTTCGAGCTCAAGCTGTGCGAAGCCAGGATAGTCGCCACACCAGGTCATAAAGTTGAGGGTGGTCGGATGGCAGGCATATCCGAACATGACCGCAGCTAACTTGCCGTCAGGTCGAGTCACCGTCAGCACTGGCACCGTATGATCGACGGGACCGACCAGCGGAGTTCCATTGGCTAGCATGCTCGCGACATCGGCCTCGCGGTTATTCCGCCGATTGACCGCGAACGTCGCGTGGCCTTCGCCCATCTGCAGGTGGGCAGGGGCGAGTTTCGCGATCGCTTCACCGACCATGTCGACCGTTCGTGACACCATCTGCTCGGTGTACTCTTTCACCAGCTCAACCTGTTCGGGGTCGATCGGATAATAGTCCACCAGATCGTCGCCCAGGCGCGGGCCGCAATGGTTGTGTGAGAAGGTGAAGAGCAGTTGATGGCGTTCCAATCCGTATTTTTGGCGAAGGCGATCAAACGTCGGATCGCTCATGCTTTTCGGGACGCCTTGGAAGTCGCTGGTAATCAAGACTATGCGATGACCCTGCGCATCTTCGAGAGCTAAGGCTTTCATCCAGAGCTCGTGGAGCTTTCCATCGGGTGCCCGCTTCGAGCCGTATCCCGCCAGCCAAACACTTTTATCTGGTGTGATGACCGCCTTCGCGAGACCCGCTTGCCAGGTCGCCGCGTACGCAGTTGGCATCGTCATTGAATTGAGGACGACCAATGACGCACAGAGCAGGGGGAGCAGCATCGTCCTCGTCACGGGGTCGCTCCTGCGGTCGGTGTGATTGGCAGGTCGGGCATCTGATGTGGAAGCTTTGGATCAAGTTCCATGGTGCCCCAGAGCTTGATGGTCTTATTCTCGATGTCACCGCCGGTTGCCAGGAAGTAGCGATCTTTTTCGATACCGGCATCGATATTCAGCACTGGGTTGGCATCGGCAGTGAACTTGGCTTTGACGATCGGTTGCCACTTTCCATCTTCGGTTTGTAGCCACGCATTGCCAAATTCGGCTCGGCGAGTCTTCGTCGTCGAGACTTTGTCTCGTTTGAAGTCTTCGACGAATGAGTAACAGCCCTTCAGCAATGTTCCGCCGGTCGGTGTCGAGAATGTGACAAGGTGCTTCCATTCCTTCTTTTCAGGAATGAAGAAGTAGCCGGAATACTCGCTGCGGTTTTCGACCGCTTTCGCCGTGACCAGGAACCGATAGGTCTCGCCAACCTTCCAATCGTAGTCGAAGAATGACTGGCCTCCCGTTCCTTCATTGCCGAACCGTCCGACGCGGACTCCTTCTCCCTGATGCAGCAACTTCACTCGCTGATCTTCTTTCACCGCCTTGGGATCGTTCTGATCGCCCGGATCCCAGACAGAGAACAGGACGACTTTCTTGCCCTGGCCTTGTTCCTGAATTCCGAAGTAGCCCTTACTCCAACC
This sequence comes from uncultured Schlesneria sp., assembly GCA_966211735.1. Taxonomy (GTDB): domain Bacteria; phylum Planctomycetota; class Planctomycetia; order Planctomycetales; family Planctomycetaceae; genus Schlesneria. Next base: position 1,766 of record CBIHQO010000042.1, on the reverse strand, counting down.
GCAGACCATGAAATACGTGCCCGACGCGGATTGCTCGATCTTCACCTCGTTGTAGAACGAGATGCCTGTCGGAGCGGGATACCCCAAGTGAACGGATCGGCAGGCGATTCCCTTCAGCTTCTCATCTGCAGTCACGACTCCCGTCATGAACAGCAGGGTCATCCCGCAGAGCCATCCCGTAATCATTGTGCTACGCATTCGCATTGCCCCTCGCTCGTAAGTCTCACCCTCTTCGCTGCACAGGTTCGGCAGCGTACAACTGGCGAGTAGATTGTGATCCGCTTTGTGACAAAGACCAATGCAATGGGCAGACATATCTCGGGATATTACGCAGGTATCAGGCGGTCTCAATCGCCGCCACTGCCTGCAATCCCAGATCGATAATCGCTTGCTCGCGAATTCGGAATTTCTGGATCTTTCCCGTGACGGTGGTCGGGAAGCTGTCGACGAACTTGACGTAGCGCGGCGTTTTGAAATGGGCGAGGTGGGCACGACAGAACTCGCGGATTTCTTCTGCTTCGGCGGTGGTTCCCTCTCGCAATTTGATCCACGCCGCGACTTCTTCGCCATACTTCCGATCCGGCACGCCGACGATCTGGACATCGAGGACCTTCGGATGTTGGTACAGCAGTTCTTCGATTTCGCGGGGCGCGATGTTCTCACCCCCGCGGATGATCATGTCCTTAAACCGTCCTGTGATCCGGTAGTAGCCGTCGGAATGCCTGACCGCGAGATCGCCGGTATGCAGCCAGCCCTCGGGGTCAATGGCTTGGGCCGTCAGGTCCGGTTGGTTGAAGTAGCCGAGCATCACGTTGTGGCCGCGGCAGCAGAGTTCCCCTGAGTGTCCATCGGGCACCGGAAGGCCGCTGTCGATGTCGACGATTCGCACTTCGATGCCCGGCAGCACACTCCCCACGGTGCCGACACGATGTTCGAGCGTATCGTCCGTACAAGTCTGCGTGATGAGTGGCGATGCTTCCGTCTGGCCATAGCCGATCGTGATCTCGCGAGCTCCCATGTCTTTGACGACTCGCTTCATCAATTCAATGGGGCAGGGACTGCCCGCCATGATTCCCGTTCTGAGGGATGAAGTGTCCCGTAGAGCGTAGGTCGGATGTTCCAGTTCGGCGATGAACATCGTCGGGACGCCGTAGATCGCGGTACAGCGTTCTGCCTCGATCGCTTTGAGAGTCTCCTCGACGTTGAAGGACTCGTAGGGAATGACCATGGCCGAACCCCACACGACAGCACACATCGTCCCCAGCACGCAGCCGAAGCAGTGATACAAGGGAACGGGGATGCAAATTCGATCGGAGTCGCCCAGCTTCTGTCGTTGACCCGAATAATATCCGTTCAGGAGCAAGTTGCGATGAGTCAGCAGGGCTCCCTTGGGATGTCCCGTCGTCCCAGACGTATACTGCAGGTTGATCGGATCGTTGGGAGACAACCCTCGTTCAAACTCCGCAATAGGTATCGTTACTGTGCGTCCTGCTTCGATAAGTTGTTGCCAGTCGAGCATCGCGGGATGCTGTCGACCGCGCATGCGAATGATCCATTCCAGCTTCGGAAACCGCGCGCTTCTCAGCTTGCCCGGAGTCGAGCCCGCCAGTTCGGGGCAGATTTCCTCCAGCATCTGGAAGTAGTCCAGTTTTTTGTAACCATCGATCAATGCCAGCCCACGAATTTCGGACTGGGCCAGTGCATACTCCAATTCGGAAGGGCGATAAGAGGGATTGACCGTGACCAGCACGACACCAATGCGGGCA
>CBIHQO010000041.1:0-16312 GCA_966211735.1 uncultured Schlesneria sp. | reverse complement strand
GTTGCAAAGCGTCAGACTGAGTCCGTCGTTTCCGGCTCCCAGACTGAAGGCCATACTGGAGGAACGCAAACCGGTGATCGAGATCTGATCATTCCCGCCGGTAAAATTCCCCACGACTTTCACATCACTTCCGACCGTGAAAGAGACAGATTGCTGAGCACTTGCGCTGGTTCCAATCAGCGTTGCGCCCGCACCTTGGACGCTCAGTTGACTGCCCCGTAACGTGATGGCAATAGAATTGTCGTTGGCATCGTCCGTTAGCGTCAATGTCTTGGTACTGGCATTGTAGGTCGCCGCGACGTGGTAGTTGCCGATGCTGACGGTGCTAACCAGCACGTTACTGGCCTTCGTGCCGTCGCTGACAATGTAATTGACCTTCCGTGGCGTGGTGGTTGGCGCCGCACTGGAGTTGGAATAGGCAACCGCCCTGAAAGCAGTCTGGAACTGCGCCAACGTCGCCGTCGCGCCAGCAGAGGTGAGGGCCAGCGTTCCCGTCGAACTGTCAAAACTGCTGATGATGTTGCCCATCGTCTGCGGGTTTACGGTCAGACTCAGCACATCCTGACCTGGTACGGGAGTTTGAATCTTGACCGAGGCGTTCGCCATCGTCGTGCTGTCGGCATCAGTAATCCTGATGTTGGGGTTAATCACAAGGGGGGCGGATTTGACGGTGTAGAACAGGTCGCCAGTTCCACTAAGAATGGGAGCGTTGGTATTGGTCACCGTCGCCGTGCTGTACGAACCGCTGAGAGTGTACTGACCCAAACTGCTGTAGTCCGTATACCCCGTCGTCAGCGGACTCCCCAAGGCCACTCCCTCAATCTTCAGATAGTAGACGCCGTTCGTAATTGTCTGGCTGATCGAGGCAATCACATCATCGGGTGGGTTAGCCGAGGTGACGAGCGCGCCGTTGGCATCGTACAAACTCAGCTGGATATCAAGCATCGTATTGGCTGGCCCGCCGACAGCGTTGACGGTGAGCGTTCCCGCTCCGGCAGTCAGTTTGAACCAATCGGTATCCGTCCGCGTTTCGATGACGCCAGTCGCGCTGATCTGATACGTCCCGTTGCCCGTCGCACCCGGAATCTGCAATGCCGCAGACTGGGTGCTCGCGAAATCATCGGCACGCACACCGAAACCATTTTTAGTCGCGATGATATTCAGGTCGTCTTCGGTGTTACTCGCGTTCGCGTATTCGCCCTTACTCCATTGAACGAACGGAACATAGTAACCGGCTCCCAGATGAGGTGCCCAAGCGACTTTTCCTGATCCCTGTCCTTCGTAGTATTCGACATGTTTTGAGTTATTGGCGGGGTACAGGCCGTCATGGCTGAGACCCAGGGTATGACCTGCTTCATGCACAGCGGCATCGGCGTTGTACTTGGGGACCGTTCCGACGCCATCTTGAAGAACGAAACAGGGAACATCGGTTCCTCTACCGTAATTCCATCCGAAACCGCCGACGTAGGCGACTCCACCCGAATTGGGCGCGGGCGAGGGTGTCGAGACACCAAACAACACACGGATGCCCCACCTGGTGTCACCGCTGCCTGTGTTGATGAGATCGGCAACTGCGGGTGCTTGAGTCGTCACATCGACGTCAAAGGGGGAATAGCATTCGGCAACGCGTTGCCAGATTTCGTAGATGTTGGCCAGTTCTGTCGACGAGAACGAGCTGGGATTCGAATCGACATCATAAGCAGTCGTTGTAATCGTGGCTGCGGATTGATTCCAAGGCGTGTTTTTGGTCACCTGCCCATCGAAATCAAGATAGATCACCTTAGTCGCAGCGGGGCGACTATGGAGTTGAAAGACGTTGGCCGGCACGGGGGCAGCAATTCGGGGCGCAGCTAAGTGGTGTGTTGCCGCCGCGCGATTGAAGTCGACGGGGGCCGACGCACAAGCGTGCTTCCCGGAGGCTGCAGATCCGATCAACATTCGACAGGCGGCGGGCGAACTGCAATGGTGCTCCGTCAGACCGATGTTGCCCTCAGTGCGGCAGAGACTGACCTGAGCACACAATACAACGGCAATGGCTGCGGCAGAAAGGGTTCGCGTTGTGGAAGGGAAACCGACGTTGGATCGATTGCTGTCGTTTCGAAACATAACTTTCCCCTCGCACCAGTTCCGACACATCGAGAGTATGCAACCGATTTGGCGTTTGACAAATTCCGAGCTACTGAAATGCGGCATCTCGATCGACCTGCTTCGCCCAATGCCTCCCAATCACTCGCAACAGTCCCTCTTCGGCAGTGAATTCAATTTTCAGTCCGTTGCGAATTGGTTGCACTGACATGCTGAAACCATCCTTCGCGTCACTTAATTCTGATTGCGTATCCTGGGGATCAACGACCGGCACGACGGCAGGCCACTTGCCAATTGACAATCGTCCCTGCATGACAGCATTTGATCGATCATCTTTCGGCGCGTCCTCCACCGCATCGATGGCCGCCTTCAGCCGATCCTGCAATGTCGCGGGGAGACCTGCCGCCAGCCAGACAACTTGCTTTCCCTGCCCCACTAAGATTTCGACGCCAGGTGGCGTGATTGACTGCAAAAGATCCGGAATTCGCGATGGCGCGATCTGGTGAAGATCTACCGCGCGATATTGCGCGGTGTTGCGATGCACCGAGGTCACATCGGGTGACTTTTCCATGCGGGAAAGAAGATGCGGAATGACCGCATTTAACGCCGACGCCTCGGCTCCCCGGATTCCAGCGATTAAGGTCATGTCGGACCAGCTACTGCCAACGAGCTGAACTCCGAGATCTATTCGCCCGCCCGTTGATTCGGGTCCCACGGCGGCGACAAGGTCTTTTCCCAACAACATGACCGGCCAATTAATCGCGAGCCCTGCCGAGGCATCTCGATTGACAAGGGCAGAGAACTGACTGCGTTGGATCACCATCCGGTTCAGTTCGCCCGCCATCTTGCTGCCGGGTTCGGCTTGCAGCATGAGTTCAAACTGCAATTGCCGCGTTCGCCGATTAATTCGGCCAGCCAGTGTGATTGTCTGAACATCATGAATCAGGACACCGATCGAATCGAGGACTGATTTGCCGAGTGCCCCGCGCAGAGTCGCGGACTCTTTGGGCTCGTCGTCCTGCGCTTGTAGCCAAGGCTCAAACTGCTTGCGAAGCGCATCAATCCAAGCCTGTTTCGCATCGCGCGGAACCTGCCGCTCATCGATCATCAAGACCATATCATATTTTTCTCGCAGCTCTTTCGTCATTCGTTCCGGAGCTTCGCGCAAAGCATGTAAAGCGGGTATCTCTTCGCCGAAGAGAGCATTGCCCGATCGCACCAGAACATGATACGGCGCACCGGGCCGTTCTATTTCGTATTGATTCTCTTTGACCAGGTGATAGTCAACGACACCGAATGAGGCTGTCGCCATCAATTCATTGATGTCCTGGACTGGCACAAAAATGATAGCTGGCGGGTCTTTAATATCGTCCCAGGTCCACATGATTCCCAGCGGTCGAGTGCGATCAATCCCTCCGAACTCGCGATAGCTTTTTTGTTGCCGCTCCTCGATCGTCTCGGCCAAATCGGGACGATCGATAGATTCGTAGATCACATCACAGTCGGTCAGCATGCGGGCAATGCTGGAGACCCAGAATGTCGCCCACGGACGCTCGGCGACCTGCTGAGGTTCCTGCGCGTGAACGAGGGCAATGTGAGCACTGAACTGCAGCGCCACGGCCAAGCCGAATAGACTCAGGGTCTTCAACGAGGGGGAAAGACAATATCGCATAATATCCCTGCGACTCGAAGACCAAGACCCCGGTTGATGATAACCGGGGTCTTGGTGAGTTTGCGGACTCCACACGAAGTGTTAGGGGACGCTGATCAACGTCTTTGTCGTTGTCGTCGTGCCGATCAATTGCAGCACGTCAGTACCAGTGCCGCCATCGACTGTGAGAGCCCCTACCGTGCAATAGGTCAGATTCGCGAGATCGTTACCATCGCCGAGATTCAACGTCACCGCTGATGATTTCAGGCTGACCAGTGACACGGAATCGTTTCCGGTCGTGAAGTTGACGATGATCTTCACATCTGTCGAGAACGGGAACGTCACAGCCTGTTGGCTGCTGGCTGACGTGCCGATTCGCGTAGCTCCCGCCCCTTCCACCGAGATCACGTTCCCCCGCAAAGTGACGGCGACAGCATTGTCACCGACGATACTGGGGTTGTCGGCAATCGTGAGCGTCTTCGTTCCCGCATTGTACGCGGCCGTGATGTAGTAATACCCGATCGTCACAGTGCTCGTTAATGTGTTGCTGTTGATCAGGCCGTCATTGACGAGAAAGTTGACCTTCCGAGGTGTTACGGAAGGAGTGTTGCTGGTGTTGGAGTAGGAGACGGCTCTTAAGGCTGCTTGGAATTGTGCGACAGTCGCGGTAGCCCCGGCCGATGTCAGTGTCAGCGTACCGCTGGTGGCATCGTAGCTGCTGGCGATATTACCCATCGTCGACGCGTTGACCGTCAAACTCAACACGTCCTGATTTGGCACCGGTGTTTGAATCTTGATTGTCGCACTCGCCAAGGTGGTATTGTCAGGATCAGCGACTTTGATATTGGGGTTGATCGGCTGCGGTACAGACTTGATTCCATAGAACAGATCACCCGTTGTCGTCAGAACGGGAGCACCCTTGATGCCAATGGTGCTGAACGAACCCGTAATCGTATACTGGCCCAAGCTACTATAGTCGGTGTAGCCGGTTGTCAGTGGATCGCCCAACCCAACTCCTTCGATCTTGACGTAGAAGATTCCGCCGGACACGGACTTGCTGATCGACGCAATCACGTCATCGGCTGGATTCGCAGCGACGACCAGCGCCCCCTTAGAATCGTAGAGGCTCAGTTGGATATCAAGCATGGTATTCGCCGGGCCGCCTACGGCATCCAGCTTGATCAGGCCGGAGCCAGCCGTGATCTTAAACCAGTCTTCGTCCGTGCGCGATTCGATGACGCCGCTGACATTGACTGCAAATGACGTCGGGCCCGCCGTACCTGGAACCGCTTTGGACCCCGATTGGTTGCTCGAAAAATCATCCGGGCGATAACCAAATCCGTTCTGCGTGGTGATGATGTTGAGGTCATCTTCTGTATTGCTGGCATTGGCATATTCGCCCTTGCTGAATTGAACAAGCGGAACGTAGTAGCCAACGCCCATGTGCGGAGCCCATGCAACCTTCCCCGTCCCCTGACCATCATAATAGTCAACGTGATTCGCCGCGTTGAGAGGAAACAGCCCATCGTGGCTCAATCCCAGGGTGTGTCCAACTTCATGTACGGCAGCATCCGCATTAAACTTGGGTGACGTACCAACACCAGCGCTCAATACGAAACAAGGGACGTCAACGGCACCTCCTTGATAGTTCCAACCAAAGCCGGTGACGTAGGCCACTCCGCCCGCACTGGGGGCAGGAGAGGGATTCGAATCGCCAAACAGCACGCGAATTCCCCATTTCGAATCGCCACCACCAGCGTTGACGAGATCAGCGATCGCTGGGGGCTCCGTAGTGACATCCACATCGAAGGGTGAGTAGCATTCGGCAATCCGTTGCCAGATCTCTACGATGTTTGCCTGCTCCGAACTGGAGAACGTCGCGGGATTGCCATCCGTATCGTAGGCCGTCGTCGTAATGACCGGATTGGTCCCATTCCAGGGCGTGTTCTGAGTCACGTGTCCGTCAAAATCGAGATAGATCACCTTGGTAGCAGTTGGGCGACTATGCAACGCGAATGTGCCAGCTCCCACAGGTGCCTGAGCCACACGAGGAGCCATCAGCTTTGCGGTAGAAGTGTTGATTCGCTTGAAATCCACTGCCAGCGACGCGCACGCATGTTTGCCTTGCGCATCCAAGGTGGGCAGAGCGCGGCAGCACCCTGATGTACAAGAATCCAGACGGCAATGATGCAGCGACTGAACAGTTGTCGCTGGTCCTTTGTAGTCACATGGGCTATTGAATAAGCAAATAACCGACGCGACCGCAACGACACTAATCCATCTTCCTAACGCTCGTGATGATAATTTGATTCCTGACAAAGAGCGGCCCACACTCATGCGATGAATTCCTCAAAGAGCGATATCTGAAAAAGACGTGAAGGAGTTTGCGGGCTCGGCCAGCCGAATTCAATTAAATTCTGCTGCTTTTTCGACCACTGTGAGAAGTACGGACGCCAGATGTCCATTTTCCGCGCAATGCCGAAAAGAGCCGGCACTACGCCGCAAGTAACGGATTAGGACATAAGTCAAAACAGCGTAGACTCTTCTGCCGAGTCATCGCGGCTGGGGGTATCGCGAACCATGTCATAGGTGGCAGACGCTTCAAAGGTCTCGACGATGGCTTCCCCGTCCTGAAACTTTGTCAGAATCTCGACTTTAGCTTCGGCAGCTTCCAGGATCGAGTAGCAGGTTCGCAGTAGTCGAATTCCACGTTCGAACCTCGCGAGCGACGTTTCCAAGCCGATGTCCCCGTCCTCCAATTCGGAGACGATCATTTGGAGTTCGCCAAGCGATTCTTCAAATGACGCAGTGGACTCTGTGTGTTCTGAAACGGATTTTCGCTTCGGCATCAATATTCTCGATCGCTGACAGATTTTGACAATGCCAATGAACAGTAAGCCTGTGGGCACGTGGATGCAAGCGCGAGACGACTCGGTTGTTCCAGCCTGCTGACCACCCTAAAATAGCGTTTCACCTGGATGGCGATATACCCTGCTCAGCCATCGCGAGCGTCTATTCAACCCAAAGCTGTTACGAAAGCTTTAAGCATGCTGGCCCGTCGCGAAGTGTTTCCCCATGTGATCGAGATGAATTATCAGGCGCGACAGCGACTCGGCTGCTCCGTTTATCTCGTTCATGATGCGAACGAATGGATGCTGATTGATATCGGGTTTGAAGACACCGCTGAAGAAATTATCGACATCATTCGTCAGATGGATTTCCCCCTGGCGGGTTGCAAGTATCTGGTCGCGACTCATGCCGATGTTGATCACATCCAGGGATTGAAACGCGCCAAGGAACTTCTTCCTCAGGCCATCACGGTTGGGCATCCTGAATGCAAGCGTCTGCTGGCTGAGAACGACCGGATCGTGACCTATGCCGAGATCAGCGCGCAAAAGATTTCGATCAATCTGCCGCCGATCAAGATCGAACAAACCATCAATGAAGGCGATGTCTTAAGCATCGGCTCGCTGAAGCTAGACGTATGGAACACCCCCGGCCACACCCCGAGTCAACTCTCCTTCCGATTGGGGAAGTTGCTGTTTTCCGGCGACAACATCTATCGCGACGGCTGTGTCGGGAATATTGATGCTCATCACGGGTCTGATCTGCCGGCATTCGTCAGTTCGCTGGAACGAATTCGCGACGCCGAGGTCGAATGGTTGCTCCCTAGCCACGGCCCGATCTTCCGCAATAACCGGGCGAAGCTGCAGAAGACGATCGATCGCCTGACCGAATATCAGCACATGGCCGACTTCGGAACCTGCGCGGTGGATTGGCCGTTGCTTGAAGAATGGGAAGACGAACTCGTGAAAGGCTTCGACCCCGAAAAGGCTCTCTGACGTCGAGACTGGCGACGGCCAGTGCATAAACAGCGGTTCAAGACGACAAGTGTCTGCGGATGACGAAGAGTCGCGGAGCAGACCTGCGGCCTTTGGCGGCCGATCGCTCTTCGACCTCGAATTCAGTGACGGGGAGGCCGTTGAGAAGGGCTTCGACGGCGCAAGCTTCTTCGTTCCCTCCAGCATGACCGGTATAGGCAAGAATCGTCATGATCCCGTCGCGGGCGAGTAGAGACAGCCCGCCCCGGATGGCGGCGCTGGTGGAGTCGCACTGGGTAATCACCGCCTTATCACCGGACGGCAAATAGCCGAGATTCAGCGTGACCGCGGTAACGTTTTCCACGTTCTGTTCCGCAAGAGCCTCATGCATTTCGGCATGACTGCGGTGCAACAGTTTCACGTTTTCAATTCCAAGGCGTGCCAACCGCTGTCTCGTCGCTTCGATCGCGACGGCTTGGATATCAAAGCCGTAGACGTGCCCTGAAGACCCAACGCACGTTGCCAGAAACTGCGTGTCATGCCCGTTTCCCACGGTCGCGTCAACTGCGATATCACCTGGCTTTAGCACGGCTTCAATCAGCGAGTGTGCCACTTCTGTTAACGAGATCGGTGGCATTGTTGAAATCGATTGATCGCCCGTTTCTGGATCGATGGCATCTGTTCGAGGGGTGATTCTTTCGTACAGGTGTCCCGAAACGGCCTGGTCGAGTGTATGTTCACCCAACAAGTATCCTGCGAAATGATCTGCCAGCCAAGGGGCCTGCAATGCTCCTTTAGATCCGAGTCCATTGAAGAACCCGAGCTGAGGATGATCACGATGCACAGTCACCACAGGATAGTAATGCCGTAAGATCGGACGGACGGCGGCGTCCTGCTCGACGACCTCGAATGGCAATCGAAGGAAGTCATGTAAGCGCTGACAGATCTCGACACGAGCAGTTCTGGTCGGAATCGAATCAAGATTCTTCCACTCATAAGTGGCCCCGGCGCGAAATAAGCCGTCACCCAGTGGCATCAGCCAGACGCCATGACTGACGATCCGCTCTTCCGACAAGCCCTCAATGCGGACAGTCAGGATCTCGCCTTTCGCGGGCTTGAAGTCAATGTTTTGAAACCAGCGATTGCTGGTGGCATCAATCCCCTGGCAGAAAATGAGGCGTCGTGCAGTAACGTTCAGACGGGGAATCCGGACGCCGTTCGCCATCAGTTCGACATCATTGTTCGGATCGAATTCGCTCTTGATGACGGCATCATCGCGTTGGAAATACTCGCGCGATGCCGCCAGATAGGCGAGAACTGCCAACCGTCCTCCTTCGACCATCTCGAACCCACCCAGAGAGTCATCAAACTCTGCGGCAGAGACGAGTGGTTCTGGTTGCTGAATCAAGCCAGCCAATTCAGACTCAACTCGCTTGGCGAAATACTGCTGCTCTTGAGGTGTCGCCAGCAGTCGGACAATTCGCTGAGGATAGAAGAACGAACTGGAAGTCTGCTGTTCGACGCGGCGGTAAAACGTCGTGGCCGAGTTCCAAAAGCGATCCCAGCGCCAACTGGGAACCAATTTCTTGCCGGTGATCGGCGTCATCAGTCCCGCGGCCACGCGTGAGGATGTGACTGGTTCATCTCGATCGATCACCAGGACTCGCTGATGTCGCCACGTGAGGTTCCAGGCCAAAGCGGTTCCCGCCAGCCCCTGCCCCACAACGATCGCATCAAAATCGAAATCGCTCATAAATCACAAACGCGGAAATTCAGCTCGCAGAAAAGCAGTGCCGAACCAGCATCTCCATAACCGCTTCTCTGCATTCGCGTTATGCGAACACCATCGCAATTCAAAAAACGGGCAAGAACCCTTGTAACACCTCGAAGCCGAATTCGCTCCGTATGGCAGGACGGGACAGTTAACAATTTCAAAACGAAAGAGAGGCGAGATCATGTTAAAGAAACAAAGCATTCTGGCAACGGCAGCGATCGCAGTTCTGGTGGCATTTGGATCACAGGCTGATGCTGGTCACGGTGGTTCGGGCGGTGGTGGTGGTTAAGCAGAACTGCTCGCCCCGTTGTCAGTTCCTGCTATGTCCCAACGACCCAAGTCGTGACGACGGCTCCTGCGGTCAGCAGTGTGGTTGTCAACGAGACCGCGGCACCGATTGGTAGCCAGGCACTCAGCAACGTCGCGATTCCTCCATCGCCAGTTCAATGATGACCTGACGATGTCTTGAAAAACCTCCTCACCCCGAGAATCCACTTGGATCCTCGGGGCTTTCGCTTTGATGGACTCGAATCGCGACGCAATTGACCAAGGCCATTTTTCCAGATCGCCAGCAGGTTTTGCCGGACCCGCAACGAGTTCACGCGAATCGGTTCCTTCGACGAGCTTTGATCGATGTATTCACCTTGTTGACGATTCTGACCTCTTCTATGGTCCCGCCTCCTCTCTCTCGATCTCTATTCCTGGCAGGTTACAATGGATCGCCGACGATTTTTCGGTTGGTTGGCACCTCTGCTGGTCGCCTCGGTGACGGCGGCGGATGCGCAGGAAATGCGTATCTACACCACTGTTCGGAACTTGGCGGCCCCGGCTGGCGAGACCGGCGAACGGGCTCCGGTGATCGCTCGCACTTTGACACTGTTTCATGCCGGAAAGGTCTATGACTACGTCGATTCGGCAAAAGAAGTGACGGTGTTCGAACCTTCGCATCACCGATTCACTCTCTTGAATGAACGTCGCCGCACGGTGACAGAAGTTTCGCAGGACGAAATCCGCCAATTCCTCACTCTTGTCGAAGAAGAGGGCTGGAAGCGACTGCAAAACGCACAAAAACAAGGCGGACAACTGGGAGCACTGGGATGGTTAAAATTTCAGCTCAAACCTGAATTTCAGGTTTCATTCGATCCTGCCAAATCGACTTTGACGTTGGTCGATCGAAGTGGGCGCTACAAGGCAGAAGGACAAGCCCCCCCATCCAAAGGGGTCGTCGAATCGTATATTCGCTTCGCCGATGCGACCGCGGAATTGAATTCGGTTTTGCACCCTCGAGCACCGTTGCCGAAACCTCGTTTGCAATTGAACGAGGAACTGCTGCAGCGGCAGTTACTACCTGTGTCCGTCGAACTTGAAGCCAGCCTGGACGCACCGCTGCATCTTCAAGCGAAGCACGAATGGACCTGGAGGTTTCAATCGACCGACCGCCAGTTGATTTCTGGCTGGGACAAACAACTGAACGACGCCACCCTGCGACGGATCACCTTCCGTCAGTATCAGCAGGAGTCATTGTCGATGGAAGTTACTCGCGATCGATAACTTTCCCCCAAGTTAGCTTTGCTCGCGGTTGCTGGGACGGCATATACTTTCCCCACGAGACATGATTTCTCCGGGAAATGAAGGCGGGCGATGGCGGAACCTGGATTGCGGCTGGCGGTGACGATCCGTGACGATTCACCGCGCGTGATTGCGGTGCGCGATGCGATCGTGGATCACTTGGCCTGCCAACCCGGAGTGCGCGTGTCCGTTTTTGGCACCCCCGATCAAATGAAGATCGGCCGTCGACAAGTTGATCTGGTCATGGTTCTGGGAGGTGATGGCACCATTCTGCGAACCTGCCGGAAGCTTGGTTCTCGTCAGCTACCGATTGTCGGTATCAACCTCGGCACGCTTGGCTTCCTGGCAGACCTATCACCTGATGAGTTTCAGTCGCGTTTCCCCGCGATCAAAGCTCGTCAGTTCAGCGTGGTCCCGCATTTGATGTACAACTGCCGACTGATCCGTGCCAACGGATCACAGGAAAATCATCTGGGGCTGAATGAGGTCACCGTTGTTTCGGGTGCCGCCATGCGAATGCTTCGCGTTCACCTGGCGATTGATGGTAAGGATGTCACGACCTATCGTTGTGACGGCCTGATCATCAGTACTCCCGTTGGCTCGACCGCTCACAGCCTGTCTGCTGGTGGACCGATTTTGCGACAAGATCTGCAGGCATTCGTGATCACCCCGATCTGCCCGCACACGCTAACGAATAGACCTGTCGTCGATTCTGCCGACTCTGTTTACTGTCTCTCGTTTCCCGAAGTTCCCGAAGGGGCGACTCTGGTCATCGACGGCCAGATCAAGCTGCCGCTGCAGAACGGGGATCGAGTGGAAGTTCGCAAAGCACCAGTCGACTTCCAGCTCGTCCGGTTTGCCGATCACAGCTACTATGCAACGCTGCACGACAAGCTGGGCTGGGGCGGACAGCCCAGCTTGAATGGCCAATAGAGCAAACGCGAGGTCATACTCGGCATTCGCACTCGGCAATTTCAACGGCGATCCGACACGCGTTTATAGACGTTCAATACCTGACCCTGGCCCGCAACGTCGCCAGTGGCGAACTCCGTGGGCCTGGGGTCGTCTACTCGAGCGTCGCAGAGAGTGAGAACATCGTTTTCAAGCCGACAGATTCCCTTTCTCACCTTAGTCCAGTCGGCCATCCCGGTAGTATCGATGGCCACTGGATCGAATGATTGATCAAGGCGAAAAAACACGTTCTGAACGATCGAGGACCCCGACTGCCAGGTTGGGCCTTTCAAGACGTGTACCTGCATCATGCCCTCTTTTGTGACGATTAGAAAAACACCCGTCTGAACAGGCATCTCCTTATCACCCACGCTTCGATTCTTTAGTTCCCAAGTCCCTGGTAAGAGGGCGGCCAAGCCGGTGGCCTTCGATGAAGCTGCGAGTTCCACGTCCTGACGCGGTGCATTTGATGCGCAGCCACACAATGCAACCGCCAGCAACAACCGAAGCACAATTGAGTAGCGGTGCATTTGGATTGCTCCTTCGTCAACGACTGCAAATCTCAACACTGGCCGAATTGTTTCGCCACTTCCACCAGCGTTCTGACGAAACATCCAGTCGCGCCCCCTTCGCGATGCGGCTTGTTCGACGAAGCAAACGCCGGTCCCGCGATATCGAGGTGGACCCAGGGCTTGCCACCGACAAACCGCTGCAGGAATTTCGCGGCAGTAATGGCGCCTCCCCAGCGACCGCCCGTATTCTTGATGTCGCCGATATCGCCCTTGATCAGTTCGTCGTAAAGATCCCACGTCGGCAGTTGCCAGGCATCTTCACCGGAAGTCTTGGCCGCCTTGAGAACCGCGTCACACCACGGTTGGTCATTGGCGAACGCCCCGACCACATCTTCACCCAGAGCGACCACGCAGGCTCCCGTCAGCGTTGCCAAATCGATGATCCGATCGACGCCGGCGTCGACGGCGTAGCTCAGCACGTCGGCGAGAACCAAACGGCCTTCGGCGTCGGTATTCAGCACCTCAATCGTCACGCCATTCCGCGCGGTCAGGATATCGCCAAGCTTGAACGCCGAGCCGCCCGGCATGTTTTCCACCAGCCCCATATAGCCCACAACATTCACAGGCAGCTTCAGCCGAGCGATCGCAGTCATGGCTCCCAGCACGGTGGCCGCACCGGCCATATCGCACTTCATCGTCAACATGCCGTCGGTCGGCTTCAGCGACAGTCCACCGCTGTCAAACGTCACTCCCTTGCCAACCAGTGCCAGCCGAGGTCCATTCGCGGCACCTCCCTTATGTTCGACGATCACCATCCGTGCCGGCTCGGTACTTCCCTGAGCGACAGCCAGCAACGACTTCATCCGTTCCTGTTCCAAACGCTTTTCGTCGAAGACCTCGCAGGTCAGGCCGTACTGTTTGGCGACCGCCTCAGCTCGTTTCGCAAAACCGATCGGGGTGATTTCTTGCGGTGGGCGATTGACAAGATCGCGTGTCAAATTGATCGCTTCGCCAAGGATCTGGCCGCGGTCAACCGCCGACTCAAGCCCGTTGACCTTGGCCGGACTGGCGATGGTGACGGATGCGAACGGAAATCGGGCTTTTTCAGTGCGAAACAAATCTTGTCCCAATGAACCGACAAGACCGGCTGCCGCCGCCGACGTGGCAAATTGGCCCGGTGAAACAGCCCCAATCGCTGCATCTGGAAGAGCGACAGCAACGCGAACGTCTTTCTTGTCTGAAATCGCTCGAGCGGCGGTGGTGAGGGCTCGATCCAGTCGACCAACAGTCAATTCTTCGGGTTTTCCGACGCCGATCAACAGCAACCGCGAGGTCGCCAGACCCGTGACGCCACGTAGCGGAAGTGTCGCTGCGAACTTCCCCGTGAGATCGCCGAGATCCCTTAGGCGAGTGAGGGCGCCAGACAATGCTTTATCCAACCCGGCCAGCGAACCATCGATTTGGACGGGCTCGACGACGGGAACAATCAGCCAATCGGCGGCAATTTCAACAAGTGGCGCGGTGAGGGGACGGATTTCCATGTCGCGATCCTTCGATTCGATGGGTGACACCCAGAGTTTACAAGTTCGTGAGGCGACGGGCATTGAATCCGAAGCCAGCAGATTCCACAAGCATTGCCGACTTGCGATGAACCGCCTGCCGACTTTATGATCTGGGCATAGCCGCTGGCCCGTTTGGAATCAGACTCAGGAACCGCGTCGAAATGCCGACCATTACATTTGTCAAAGAGAAGAAGACCGTCGAAGTCCCCGCTGGAGCCAATCTCCGCAAGGAGGCGCTCAAAGCCGGCGTGCAGCTTTATCCGTTTCCGCACAATTACGTCAACTGCCTGGGACTTGGACTGTGCACGAGCTGCCGAGTCAACGTCAAGAAGGGCCTCGAAAACTGCTCCACACAGGGCGTCTTCGAAAAAGTCTCGATGGTCACCAACCCGTTGACATTTTTCGCCCGTCTGGGAAATGAAAAGACTTTGCGTCTAGCTTGCCAATTGCAGGTCAATGGTGACGTCGAAGTCGAAACCAAGCCACCACTGAACTGGCACGGAGAGAATTACTGGAGTTGATTTATCCCTGGCCGAAGTGGCGATAGGCTGGTCGCGACGAATGTCTCGACCCGCCTCGTTCAGACAAGGCCAACGCATGAATCGAAAGTTCAGCTTCCCCCAGCCAATGATCTGTTGTTGGTTGCTTTGCTTGTTTGCAATCACTCCTGTGCAGGCGGCCGAGCCGGAATATGACCTGGTAATCCGGAATGGACGGATCGTCGATGGAACCGGCAATCCGTGGTTCCTGGGCGATGTCGCCGTGCGCGGGGATCGAATCGTCGCTGTAGGACGAGTCCCTGCCAACGCAGCAGCCAGGCAGATCGATGCCTCGGGCCTAGTTATCGCGCCGGGCTTCATCGATATCCATTCCCACTCCGACACGATGTTGTTGGAGGATGGAGCCGGACATAGCAAAGTCCGACAAGGTGTTACCACCGAAGTGCTCGGAGAAAGTGATTCCGCAGCACCTTCCCTCGGCCGCTTGCCCGCGAAGAAACTCACCGTTGGTGATCGCACGCTGCAGTGGAGTACTTTCAAAGAGTATTTTGCCACACTGGAGCGTGAAGGGATCGCGGTCAACGTCGCCTCCTATGTCGGGCAAGGGAACGTCTGGCGTTGTGTGATGGGCGATTCGTTCGAACGCCCGACGGATCAGCAACGACAGCAGATGCGAGATTTGGTGAGTCAGGCAATGGCTGACGGTGCGATGGGTCTGTCCTGTATGCTGGCCATGCCGCCGGGATCGCTCGCCACGACCGAAGACATGATCGATCTGTGCCAGGAAGTAGCAAAAGCCGGTGGAATCTACTCGTCGCATATCCGTCACGAAGGAGCGAACGTCTTCGACGCGGTGAAAGAAGCGATCGAGATTGGCGAGCGAGCGAAGGTCCCCGTCGACATCATCCATCTCAAGATCGCCGACCAGCAGTATTGGGGCCGGATGAACGAGATCGTCGCCCTGATCGAAGCGGCTCGCGACCGTGGTGTGAACGTGCAGGCCAACGTCTATCCCTACACCCGCGGCAATAATGATCTGGCGAGTATCGTCCCGCCGTGGGCGCACGAAGGGGGCACAACGAAGCTGCGCGAACGCCTGAAGGATCCTGAGGCACGTGAGAAGATCAAGCGGGACATCCGCCAGGGCCTGCCCGGTTGGTACAACCACTATACGGCCGTCGGCGGTGATTGGAGTCGCATGCTGATCAGCAAGGAAACCACGCTCAAGGGCCTCACCGTAGATCGAGTCCTCGCGGAACGCAGCAAAGGCAAATCGCCGACGCCTGACACGTTGGATGTGTTTCTCGACTATTTGAGCGACGAAAATGGGACTGTCAGCACAGTCTATGCTCATCACACCGAAGAGGATATGACGGTCGCCCTCACTCAGCCGTGGTGCTCGATCGGGTCCGACGGTTATGCGTTGGCTGTGGACGGCCCACTTCGTCGAGGCAACCCGCTCCCACGCAGCTTCGGCACATTTCCAAGAGTGCTGGGTGTTTACGTCCGCGAACTGAAAACGCTTCGACTGGAAGATGCGATCCGCAAGATGACGTCACTCAATGCGGCCAAGATCGGCTTGCACGATCGTGGCCTGATCGAGCCAGGGCAGTACGCGGATCTCGTGATCTTTAATCCGGCGACGATCATCGATCGGTCAACGTACACTGAGCCCTTTCAATACGCCGAGGGAATCAACCATGTCATCGTCAACGGACAATTCGTACTCAAAGATGGCAAGCCAACAGGCTCCCGGCCTGGCAGGCCACTACGCCACAGTGAATGATGAGTCGAGGTGCTTGCTGATAGCAGGTTATGCTGAAGCATAACCTACGAGTAGAGCGACTTGCCGCGTTTGTCAGTGAATCTTGTCGAGGTTTCTAAGTG
>CBIHQO010000040.1:0-16425 GCA_966211735.1 uncultured Schlesneria sp. | reverse complement strand
GATCCAATAGTCTCGTTCGGTCCCCGGGTAGATCTTGTCACTGATCAATTTACCTTGGACAATCTTGCCTTTCGGCACTCCCTCTTGAACCTGCGAATCGGGCCCCAGCTTGTAGTCATCCGCGGCGAATGCTGTGGTGGCGAACAATGCGACGCAGGTGACAAGGGGAACGAGCTTCAATATCACGATGGCGATCCTGATGGAGGTAGTTCTCGCTGTGGGACCGCTACAGTAAGCCGACGAATTGGTGAACGCAATTGTATGGTCAGATGGACGACGACCGTCGCGCTACGTGGCCACGCTGGCGAACAGAGCAACCGCGAGAATCACATAAGTCAGCAGAACTCCTGCGCACTCGCGTAGGCCCAGGGGCGAAGAGATACGTTGAACGTCTTCGTCGCCAGTTGGCCCTTCCGCAGTGACAAAGCCGCGTGACCACTCGGTCCCGTCCACTCGCCGCCAGTGCGTGCGCGTTTGATAAAGCGCAAACAGGATCATCGCGGCACTCAGGATCGCGGCGCCGATCAGCAAGACCGGTGTATGAGCGATCCCTTCTTCAGTTCCCGCGGTAAAACCTGGGATCGGAGCGTGCTCCCCATACTTCATCGCACCGAATGCCAGAGCGTTATTCAACGTATGCAGCAGCACAGCCCCCCACAGCGATTGCGTCGTCAGGAAAACGAACTGCAGTACCAATCCCAGCATAAACGCGCCGCTCGCCTGAACCGGATGAATATGCATTGCACCAAACAGGAACGCCGTGGTCAGCGAACCCCAATACACGCCATAGCGAGAGACCAGGCCACGACTGAGAAATCCACGGAAAAACAGCTCTTCTCCAACCCCGGGAAACAGGCAGCCTGCCGCAAAGATCAACCACCATGATGAGTTCGAAAAATCGGCAAACATCTCCAGCATCGTCAGGTTCGGGAACAGGTACTGTACCCAATTCGTGAATTCACTCGTTAACACTGCCATCGGAACCGCGGCCATCGCGATTAGCAGGAACTGAGTGGCTGACATCCCGCGCAGTCCCATGCAGCGAGCCGTCTGTTTCCAGAACAAGACCAGCACGATCGCGAAGGCCACTGCCATCGTCGAGAAAGATGCGACTGGCAACATCCACGTGCTGGCTGACTGTGACAACTGGCGGGTCAGTTCAGCCTCATTCAATGGTCCTTGATGCTGAATCACCAGGCCCACAACGATCACAACCAGGAACGCGATTCCGATTCCGACTTGAGCCGCCATCAACAGAAACATCCACAGCAGCGACAGCCAGAATCCAGGTCGTTTGAATGCCCCGTCGAAGGGATATCGTCGCGGTAATTCAGGCGGTATCAGATCGGCGTCGGTGATCTCGATCGCCTCATCAACCGGGATGGACTCCAACGGAATTGCGCGGATTTCTAACGAGGGGCTCGCTTCACCGGGATCCATCTGGAATGCCTCCAACCAGGTTAATTGGTTATCGGTCCCCTCGGTCACATTTGCCCCATTTCAATCAGGACAAATGTGAAAGGATCAATCGCGCAACTCCATTACGGCCGGCGAGGTCCGCGACGTGGCGGGCCGTCACCTGCGTTGAAATCGCGACGCGGAGGCAAGCCTGGCATCGCGTGAATGATGCGCCCGCGAATTTTCACTCCGTCAACGGCGGCCAGGATATGCTCGGCAAACTCGGCGGCGACTTGCACGAAACTGACCGTCGCCAGGATCCGGATGCCGCCGATCACCGTCCGAGGAACATTCGCTTCGTTCGCAATGCAACCGACGAAATCGCCCGGCGCGGCACCCGCATTGTCGCCCACATTAAACTTCAGCCAGATACCGGTCTCATCGATACGCATCGGCGGCCCATCGTCGGGTCGTGCCGAAGATTCGCGAGATTTACCGGCGCGGGGAGATCGATCTTCAAACGAATTCCCCTCATCACGGCGAGGCCGCATCGGGCGATCGTCATGGCCTTGATCCCTGGGATTCCGCTGTTGCCGTCGCGGATCGTCTTCCGGAATGCGTTCTGGAGCACGACCGCTCTCGCCCGACAAAAGATGCATCAGTGCGGAGACGATCTCGCCAGGGGCATGGCCCGCTTCAATCAGATCTTGCAGCAACTTGTCCTGCCGTTTGAATTCGCCAGCCTGAATCGTGTGATGCAGCGATTCGACCAGTCGATTGGCGTGCTTCTCTTCCAACTCGTCCAATCGGGGGATTGCAACGCGTGGAATCCGAGCTTTCGTGACACGGATGATCTGCTGCAGTCGGCCGAATTCGCGACCGCTGACCAGGCTGATTGCCAGGCCGCTCTTGCCCGCGCGGCCCGTTCGACCGATGCGATGCACGTAATCTTCCGCGTCGTGCGGCAGTTCGTAATTGAAGACGATCTCCAGATCATCCACATCCAATCCACGCGCGGCGACATCCGTCGCGACCAGAATTTCGATCTTGCGTTCGCGGAACCGCTTCATGACGCGCTCGCGCATCATCTGGGTCATATCGCCGTGCAGCTTATCCGCTGAGTACCCTCGCGCGATCAAGGCTTCCGTCAGCGAGTCGACTTGAATCTTGGTGAACCCGAACACCAGACCGTACCGAACGTCGTGCAGGTCCAGCAGTCGGCAGAGCACTTCTGTCTTCGAACGATAGTCCACTTCCACGTAGGACTGTTCGATGGCGGGGACGTTCATCGCCGTCGCTTCGATCCGCACCGTTACGGGATTCCGAGCGAACCGTTCGATGATCTTGCGGATCGGCGGTGGGACTGTTGCTGAAAACAAAACCGTCTGGCGATCGGACGGGACCGATTCCAGGATTTTCTCGATGTCGTCACGGAAGCCCATATCGAGCATTCGGTCGGCTTCGTCCAGCACGACCATTTTCACTTTATCGAGCTTCAGCGTTCCCTGCTTGATATGGTCGATCAGTCGCCCGGGGGTGCCGATGACAATCTGCGGTCCCGCTTTCAGGCCGCGAAACTGGTGCTCGTAACTTTGGCCGCCGAAAATCGGCAGCTCGCGAATCCCCTTCTTAAAGGAGGCGAGTTTCGCGATCTCCTCGGCCACCTGAGACGCCAATTCCCGCGTCGGGCACAGCATCAGGACTTGAATCGAACGATCGGTGGGATCGGCGAGTTCGACGGCAGGAATGCCGAATGCGGCGGTTTTGCCCGAGCCGGTTTGCGACTGCCCAATGACGTCGCGACCCTCCAGCAGCGGGGGAATCGCCTCGGATTGAATAGGTGACGCCTGCTCGAACCCCATGCGTTCGACGGCCTTCAGTACTTCGGGCGACAGCCCCAATTCGGAAAATAGCTTGTGAGTCATTGCCAGACTTTACCGTTTTCGGACGCTCGATCACAGTTCATCAGGTATCACCGTACTTCAGATTTCGTGGTTTCTTCCATTGAATTTGTTTGATATTGGTCGGAATGGCTGTGCGGCGATGATGCGGAATGGCAACTTTGCCGGACTTTGCCGTTTTCGCAAGATCGATCAAGAAGTCCTGTTTCCCGCGGAATAAAGTCCTCCGTATGAGCACGAACCGCGACACCTACGCCGCTCGCATCCTGCAAGTGCAGCTCTTTATCCAGCAGCATCTGGACGAGAATTTGCTGCTGGACCGCTTGGCCGCAGTCGCCGACTACTCGCCCTACCACTTTCACCGCATTTTTCGTGGTCAGGTGGGCGAAAGTACGGACGACTACGTCCGGCGGTTGCGGATGGAGCGAGCGGCCCGATGGCTGCGATATCGCGAAAAGTCGGTGCTCGAAATCGCGTTGGATTCCGGTTACGGGTCGCACGAAGCGTTCACTCGCGTGTTTCAGCGAACATTCGGCGTGGCCCCAACCGAGTACCAGACCCTGGAACTTCCACCACCAGCCCTGAAGGAGCACATCATGTCGATTGTCACTCACGCCCCCGCCGATGTTCAAATCAAGCCGTTGCCGTCACGGCGCATCGCCTGTATCCGCGTCGTCGGCCGTTACTGCCCCGAAACGCTCGGTCCCGCCTTCGGTCGAATTGGCCAATGGGCGGCGTCCGCAGGGATCTTTACTCAAGACACGCTGTGCATCGGCGTCTACCACGATGATCCCGAAGTGACGGCGCCGGAAAAGCAACGTGCCGACGTAGGCGTGACCGTTTCCGATTCCTTCCAACCCACGGGCGAGATCCAGGTGCAAACATTGACCGGCGGACTGCACGCCGTGCTGACTCACAAGGGTCCATACGACAAGCTCGGCGATTCCTACCGGTGGCTTTACGCCGTCTGGCTCCCCAACAGCGGCCGCGAACCGGCTGACGCGCCGCCGTATGAAGTCTACATCAACGACGCCAGCTGCACCCCGCCGGAAGAACTGCTGACGGAAATCTGCATTCCGCTGGTGGCGTAGTTGCCTGCGTGGGGCTTTCGTTCATCCAAGTGAATAGGACTTATGGGTCCCATAGGACTTATATGTCCTATTCCTGATTTTCTGGCGGTCGTTTGTTTCGGTGCTGCAACCGAGCGCGCGTCATTCGTTCTCGCATTCCGCCTTCTTTCACGAAATCCTGTTCCAGCCGACGAATCTGTTGATCCAGCAAGAAATTGGTTTGATGGACCAGGCAAATTGCGATGTTCGCAACAACTTCGCCAGATCGTGTTTCCACATAGGTCCGATAGGTCTCATATGTCCCATCAGGCTGCTGCCCCAACTTGCGGACGAATTGCGCTTCTGCTGATTCTTTCGTCCACAGCTTCAAGTCGCGGACTCGCAGGAAATCTTGATAGTCGACTAATAGTTCTTCCAGGCTTGCGCGGGCTACATTGGTCAGCTTGATTTCTGTTTCTTTGGAAGTGCCCGACGCTTTACTACCTTCAACGATATTTTGCTTGCCTGATCTTGCTGCCTGAACCATCTGGTCGATTGTGCGATCTCCTTTAGAAAGGAATCGCTGACAGAAACGAAACGTCAAATCGTAGACAACTTCTGCTTTCTGATAAGAAAGCAGTTCCTGGTAGTGGCCATGCGGAGGGATGAAGCCAGATGGGTCTGGTGACATTGTTGAAAGACAAATGGGACCTATGGGACGAATAGGATTTATGATTGTGTTTGTACCTGCTGAATACAAGGTCTTATGCGTCGCCTAAGTCTCATTAGTCCCATTCTTTACAACCTCACCATTCGCCCCCCAAGGCTCAACTTGCCGCAGATTCTTCGCGGCCAAGGACCGATAACAATCGGGCAAATCAAAACTCTTCAGTACCCCCGGCCCAAATGACGACAACGGCCATTTGTAGTGTTCGGTTGCGGCCACGCTGGTCCAGGACGTGAGTGCGTGCTTTAAGGTGACTCGTTTGACATCGTCAGACACGACTGCAGCCAGAGTCGCCGGGATCGTTCCCCATCCTTTCGCAGCCAGATGAATTTCATCGCGGCCAACCGACTTCAGCCAGGCAATCACCTGCAAGACATCAAACGCCCGTTGAACGGGGTAGGGGGCGCCCAGCATGATTGAATGCGCGGCATAGAAGTAGTCGTTTCCATAGGGCACCAGGAACTGGTTTGGTCCGCAGGTGTCCGGTCGCGAATCGCCGCTGCCCCGAACGTCGACCGCATAGAATTCTGTTTCAGGCTCACTGGCAATCAATTCCTTGATTAAGGCGTCATCTCGTAATTCCACGTCGCTCGACTGATGAGCCACATACAGCACGCATCGCTTTGGTGTCGCGGGGGGACGCGCGGAGCGTGGCTTGTCATCCAGGCGGTACACGATCGCGCGGACACCCGGCTCTGTCTGCACGGCGTAAGTTGTAAAAGCAGCCTTGGGATACTTGCGGCCGCTGATCGGACGCAGGATTTCATAATCGGGCGGGCTGGCGGGACGCACAGGAAGAATTGCTTCGATCGCCTGACGCACCGAGACCGCATCAAGTTCCCCTCGCTTTCGAGCGAGATCCTCCGCGGTTGCCTTCGTGAACGAAAACATCGTCCGCGAGCCCAGATCTTTCACTTGGCCCTTCGGCGTACAGCGCAGCGTCTCATCTTTCTCAATGATCAGCTTCGGTTCGGCACTCCCCTTGGTCAAATTCGTCTGCTCGTTGAAGAAGCCATACATCGCTTCGCGGTTTGGCTGCGTGTACCCATGCTCGTTCGGGCCGATGAACAAGCGGATGTTCTGTTCAGCACCTAATAGCGACCACAGCTTCTTCAAGCGTTGATACGTTTCCGTCGAGCCGCGCGCGTCGAAGTAGTCTTGCTCGGCGGCCAGGATGATGACCGGCTTGGGAGCCATCGCCGCCAGGAAGTCGCCGTGATCCAACCCCAATTTCAAGGCGAGCGGTGGACACTGTTCCGTGTCGGCGGGAAGCTCGTTGTCAAAGTTGCGGCGAAAGGTGGTCACGGCACAGCTTGGGGCGGCCATCGTCCAACGCGGCTCGATCCCGCTCAGCCACATCGTCATCGTGCCACCACCCGAATTGCCGGTGATTCCCACATGATTCGGATCGACTTCGGATCGCGTCAGCAGGTAATCCAACGCTCGGATGCCATCCCACGCCCGCCACGAGCCGAAGAAGTCGCCGATCAAGAACTGCTGATTACCTCCCAGCAAGTGCTCGTGCACGCCGACACCGACGGTCGATTTGCTGTGGTGATCATCCAGATATTGAATGCGTTCACCTTGCCCGATCGGATCGAAGATCAGGACCACATAACCCTGCCGAGCCAACCCCTGAGCGAACGACTGATAGGCCTCGGCTGCTTTCCCATTCGCCGAGTGCCCGCAAGAACCCACAACGCCCGGCAACGGAAACTGGCGTCCCTTGGGGACATACAGATTCGCTGTGACCAGAAACTCGGGGCGACTCTCGAAGATGACGTTTTCAATTCGATACGCATCGCGCTCGACCACCGAAGTCACTCGCGGCTTCAGCGGAGTTCGCTCGGGAAACGGACCAAAGCACTCGCGAATCAGACCTCGCACCGTTTGCACATGTGCTTCCGCTTCGGCCTTCGTCGTCAACTTGGCTTGACGCGCCTCGGCCAGCTTCTGCGCCGCCGCGACCTGGGTCCCCAGATAGTCCTGCATCATTCGGGGAAACCGATTCAGCGGCGCGAGAGCCCCTGGTTTGTCTCCTGATTGAGCGAACACAGGTGTTCGTTGCGTCAGACTGGCCAACCCCAATGATGACAACGCCAACAGTTCACGCCGTGTCAGGACAGAAGGATGCATCGCGATCTCCGAAGATGGTGATGTCGTGCGGATCTCTTAAAGTAGACGGCACACTCGGTGTGCCGAGTCCGGTCAAAATTCCCGTCTGCATCTAAGGAGCCTTCTCGCTCCGCGAGAAGTAAGCCAGCCGCGAATCCGAGGCCCTGATATACCGGAACGGAATGGCGATCACGGCGTCGAATTCATCGGCTTTCTTCTCGCGGAGCGAGAAGACTACTTAGTCAAAAAGTACACTCACGCGTTCGCGATGTCGCTTGATCAGACGCTCGGCATCTTCTTCGAGTAAGTATCCGGCACTTCGCAATTTGTCGCATGCGGCTGTGAACTGCCGGACATAACCGTCCAGGGTCCCGTAACGTTCTTGCACAGACAGTCGTGGATCACCCGTTCGTTCGCGATCGGTTCGCGTTCTCGGAAACGGGATGTACGACCCCGTCAGGCTGACCAATTGCCCTTCGGCGCCGACATCGCCCTTGCGAAGATTCCATCCTGTATAGGTGGCCACGGGGACCGCAACTTCCGGTGGCTGCAGGCATCCCAGATCGTTGCCGTCGACATCGCAGCGCGGGGCCAGGACTTTGTAGTCGCCTCGAATAACAGGCGGTTGAAAATCGATGATCCGTTGCGTCTGCCAGCGCGGACCGAAGTCCAGAAAATGAGGCTGCTGGATGATCTCGGGATAAATCACTCCCGGAATGTTGGGGAACCCGGTCGCGCTGTGACGCCAGTCGACTAACGTTCCAGCTCGAATCGTGGGAAAGCGGTTGGCAGGCGGTTCTGTACCATCGGCCGCCCAGCGATCGAGGGCCACCAGCAGAGATCTCAGGAATGGTTTGTAGTCGCCGGGATTCGGCAGGTTCTGACCGCCGCCACCCGACAAAGGCCAACCGGCCGGGCCGTGTTGCGTTCCTCCGAACGCATAGATACGAACGGAACCGGGGATAGCACTGTCGCGCACACCCAGGGGATCGGTATGAACCAGCGAACCGCTGCGCGTCCAATATTCGCCCGATGATTGCGTGTGCATTACCAGCGGTGCGGTCTTCGTGGCGAGCGCTCGTCGCAGGATCCCTTCGGTCTGGCCAGACAACGGATCGGTCTGAATTTCGTAGGCGAACGGAAACCGATCTGGAGGATAGTCATGATGATCATGTTGGTTCGAATGCCGAGTCGGCTGGGCGAAGCGATAGTTGAACGAACCCAGCCCACCGCCGGCAACATGCGGCATGATTCCGTCGAAGACCTTCTTACCCTGTTCATCTTCATTGAAGCCCGAGTAGACGAACTCTCGCAGGAAGCGACCACTTTGCGAGACCCCGAATCCATGCGCCCTGCGAATGAAGGGCTGCCCCTCTTTCACCAGCGGGTTCGCGTCTCCCGTTCCCGACTTGAATGCTGCGATCAAGTCGCGCACGGAGGCGAAGCCCACCCCCATCACCAAGGGGTCTGCCGCTTCGTAGATCAATTCGTAGATCGCCCCCGGTTGCATGCCGGCGGGGATCTCCACTTCGATGTTGGGAAGCTGAGTCGGCGAATCGCTGGAGACATCAGCAACATGAATTGTCCATTGTTCGCGTGGGACGATCATTCGTGCCGACGACGGACGCGGCCGGTTCGTCAGCGTCGCCTCGCGCAGTCCTTTCTCGGTCGGGCGATACGAACCGTGATTGGCCCAGTTCGCTACCATTCGCTTCGTGTTAGGTGACGGCACAAACTCGCAGCGCACCTGTCCTGTGATCGATTCACTACCGGACTTCGCGACGGGTGCCATCAGTCGCAGCCTGTCGCCGCCCGGTAACAGCTCACCGTCCCAACCGCTCCAGACGATCGTGTATCCCTGCCGCATCAGGAATCCATCACCCGCATGTTCGCGCGTCGACGGATCATTACCACCGGCAGAGTTGAACATCCCCAAGGCCAGCTTGTTGCCGCGATTGTTGACATCATACAGCAGCGCGCCGTTCCCCTTGGCAGGATCGACAGGTGCCAGGATGAACAGGTCCGCCCAGAATTCGACTTGTCCACGGCTATTCCGAGGGGCCAGTGACAGATCGACGATCTCGGCGTTCTGACGCAAAGTCGGGTCGACGGCAAAGTAGACCCGGCCGATGATTCGTTCGTACGCCCCTGCCGAACCGAAATTTTCACCCTTCGCAAACGGTTCGCGTCGAGTCACCTCGAATCGCACGACGGCCGCCGGCGATGGGGAGGCGACCAACAGTATCAAAAGACCAAAAAGCAGTCGCTGCATTAGAATCTCCTCGCGCGGCAAATCTCGATGTGTTGACAAGCTACGAAGTACGAAACGGTCTCTCAAGCCGTGGTGCCACCAGTACCATCCATTCAAAATCCAAAACACAAGAAGCGATTGCCCTGCCGACATCGTGTCAAGACACGATTGCACCATGCTCGAAGTTCGGCATCGTCTGTTCGGGTAATCGCTGTGGAATCCCGTAAATCATAGGGTTTCAATGAGGTTGCCATTGTTGTGTCGCCTGCTCAAACCAGTGGCAGCATGCCGTCGGGAATCAATTTCTTCAGCGTGATCTCAGGATGTTCTAAGTCGAGTATCCTGCAATCAATCCAGCCATGGATAGCGACAATCAGGTGCACGTGCTTCTCGTCATCGGCATACCACTTGCGTCCCAGTGAGGTCGTGACGCTCACGTGGGGAGTTCCGAAGTGAACTCCATTTCGAGAACTGACGACGTGGTAGAGGACTCAAGGGCTTTATATGCACGGTTACCTGATTGACATGGATGGCGTGATTTATCGAGGACACGAATTGATTCCCGGCGCGGATCGATTCATCGGCGAACTGCTGGAGAATCAGATCCCGTTTCTGTTTCTGACCAACAACAGTCAACGGACACGGCGTGATGTGGCGACACGATTGGAACGACTGGGCATCAGCGTGGGTGAAGAACACATCTTCACCTGCGCCATGGCCACCGCCCGATTTCTCGCTCGGCAAAAGCCAAACGGGACGGCGTACGTGATCGGGGAGGGGGGCCTGCTGACGGCCTTGCATCTGAACGGCTATTCGATCGTCGACAAAGATCCAGACTATGTGGTAGTTGGCGAAGGACGAACCCTGAACTTCGAGATGATGGAAGCGGCCGTCGGCATGGTCCTGGGAGGTGCGAAGCTGGTTGCCACCAATCTCGATCCCAATTGCCCAACACAAACGGGGACTCGACCTGGTTGCGGTGCCCTCATCGCAATGTTGGAAGCGGCGACCGGAGTCAAAGCGTTCAGCGTCGGTAAGCCGAGCCCGGTAATGTTGCGAGCCGCGTTGCATGACCTTGGTTCCACGAATGAAGAAACGATCGTGATCGGCGACACGATGGAAACCGATATCCTCGGCGGCGTACAACTCGGCTTTCGCACAATCCTGGTCCTCAGTGGCGGAACCAGTCGCGAAGACCTGACGCGCTTCACCTATCGCCCAGACAAGATCGTCTCATCGATCGCCGATCTGCATCACACGCAACTGGTCCGCGAATTCGCAGTCGCCACTCCCAGCCGCCTGGAGTCGCGAAACGGCCAGTCGCTGCCATCAGGCCGAATGGGCTATGTGACGGCTTAGCAGTGAGCTGATTTGGGAGGGCCGTGTACACGCATTGCCCTCCCAAGACGATCTCGTAAGTCGGCAAACTTCGCGAGATTTAGCAACGGCCGTTGACGCCAGCAACCCGCTCCCTTTCAATGGTTCAGATCTGAAGTCATATCGCTTTGTGATCTGGCCATGCTTTCGTTTACCTCAACCGAATCACTGTGTCGATCGGCATCGCGACGCGAGATGCTGCGAGTGGGGACGTTGCTTCCCTTCGGGTTGTCGCTGCCGACCCTCCTGGCCCGTCGAGATGCCCTTGGCAATGAAGCGACCAGTCATGCGCGGGCGAAGTCGTGCCTGATCATCTTCATGGAAGGGGGTGCGTCGCACATCGATTTGTGGGACATGAAGCCCAATGCTCCATCTCAGGTTCGCGGCGAGTTTCAGCCGATTGCCACGCGGACGCCAGGCATCACGCTGTGCGAGCATATGCCGTTGAGTGCGCCGTACTGGCATCGACTGGCCCAGGTCAGATCAGTGACGCATTCGATTACGGATCACAATGCGGGAAGTTACTACGCGCTGACGGGACGATCGCCAGTCGATCAGGGACAATTGATCGTCAGTGAGTCCCCGAAGAACTTTCCGACTTACGGAGCCGTTTTATCGGCATTGCGACCGTCATCGGGCGACTTACCGGGCTTCGTCCATATTCCTGAGATCATGTCGAACAATGGCTTCGATATTCCCGGCGAACTGGCTGGCTTTCTGGGGGCAGCTCATGATCCGTTTATTACCGGCGATCCAAGCCTGCCTGGTTATCAGACTCCAGGTCTCACGCCGCAACCGGCATTAACGTTGGATCGAATCGATCGCCGGGAATCGCTGCTGCGCAAGCTTGATCATGCGCTGGGCGGACTGAATGAAAGTCGCAGCGTCGAGCGACTCGAGAAGTTCCAGCGCAAAGCAGTCGACATGATCACGTCGGCCAAGGTGCGAGATGCCTTTCGACTGGACCAAGAGCCGGCCCGTGTCCGGGCTCGATATGGTCTGGATCCGGGAACGGATCGCAAACTGGAAGCCCGCAAGTTTGGTGGGCTGCCGCATCTGGGTCAGTCGATGCTGCTGTCTCGACGTTTGATTGAAGCGGGTGTGCCGCTGGTGACGTTGGTCACCGGCCGTCGCATTGATCAGGCGTGGGATACTCATCGCGATCACTTCCCGTTGCTCAAGAAGGCGCTGCTGCCACCGTTTGATCGGGCGTTCTCGGCATTGATGGAAGATATGGTCCAGCGCGGACTACTCGATGATACGCTGATCGTGATCATGGGTGAATTTGGTCGCACGCCCAAGCTGGGCTATGTCACGTCGAACGCGGGAGCGGCTCCCAATGGCCGGGATCATTGGCCGTATTGCTATTCGGTTCAGTTCGCCGGTGCCGGTGTGCCAGCGGGACTGATCTATGGGGCGTCGGACCAGCAGGCTGCCTATCCCAGTCGCGACCCGGTGACTCCCGAAGACATCGCCGCCACAATCTATACTCTGCTCGGCATCTCCCACGACGCCGAGATCTTCGATAATCAAGGTCGACCGCACCGCGTCCAGATCGGCAAGCCGATTGAGCCGCTGCTTGGTTAGAACTTCCTCTCAACCTGCTGAGTATCGTCTTCAACGGACGCGCGGTTTGACCTGCGTCGCCGACCCTCCTACGATACAGAGCCATACCACTTTGAACGGGAAACCTCTGTGAACGACTCTGCTTCTGAATCTGACGATTGCGTCCATACTTCATCGCCGATCCTCAACCCCATCCCAGAAGGGCCGGTTGATCTGCCACGTATTGAACGGGCCGTTCGCGAAATCCTGGCGGCTGTGGGGGAAGACCCCGATCGCATCGGGTTGCTGGAAACACCAGCACGAGTCGCTCGCATGTATGCCGAGTTGTTCTCGGGGTTGAGGGCCACGCCCGCCAAGCATCTGCAACGCGTCTTCCCCGAAGACTATGACGAACTGGTGCTGGTGCGGGACATCAGCTTCAACAGCATGTGCGAACATCACCTGTTGCCGTTCATCGGGAACGCTCATGTCGGCTATTTGCCGCGAGGCAAAGTTGTCGGGCTATCGAAGCTGGCTCGAGTGGTCGAAGAGGTCTCGCATCGGCCCCAGGTTCAGGAACGAATGACGCACCAGATCGCGGACCTGCTGCAGCAGGAACTCGATCCCAAGGGCGTGATCGTCGTCATTGAAGCGGCACACTCTTGCATGACGATCCGCGGAGTTCGCAAGCCCGGCAGCATCACGATTACCAGTGCCGTTCGGGGTCTGTTCAAGACGAATCAGTCCAGCCGCGCTGAAGTGATGGCGTTTATTCAAGGTCGCAAGTAGCCGCCTTGATGTCATCGAAAACAGATCGATCAATAAAAAAAGGCAGGCGATGTCGCCTGCCTTTTCTTTTGATCGATCTGATCCTGGGATCACAATTACCTGGAAGCGGTCCCATCCGGAGCCGTGATACGGCCCTTCGCTTTGAAGGTGATCGGTTGAGGCCGACCGGCGATCACGACTGAAAACTCTTCATCGAACATGCCCCCTTCGGCGGGCGGTGTCACTGTGATTGTCACCATGTGCAACGCGGCTGATGTCGTAGGCGTCTTCGCGCTGATCGCATCGCCCAGCGAGACTGTATCAGCTGCGGTGTCTCCCACGGTGCCGTCTGCTGTCGGTTTGGCAACGACGGCATGTACGATGTGATCAACCTTCTCGATCGTGAATGGCTTCTTACCGCGGACAATCACCTGCATCGTCTTGGGTTGACCTGGGGTCAGCGAGCCGAACATCGCGTCGGCCACAACGATATCGGGTTCGACCTTCGCTTCGACTGGAATCGAGATCGTCGCGTCGCCGCCAACGTCATTCGTGGTCAGGATCAGTTGATCCCGCAACACACCGAGTGGGGCATTCGCATCAATCTGAACAGTCGCTTCGTAAGTGACTGAACCGCCGACACGGCTCTTTTCCGTAACCTGAGCGGTCAGGTGGGTGTTGTTCACTTTGGCTTGCAAAATCTTCCAGTCAGGGCGGCCACCATTGTAAGTGATGCCAATTCGCTGGATGTAACCTTTTCCCAAATCGATCGGACCGAAACCGACATAGCTGGGACGAACCTCAAAGTCGGTCCGAATGCGACCTTCCACCGGGATCGTGACCTGAGCCGACAGGCCCTTGGTTGGTTCCGACAGCGACGCGAAAGCACGGACGTGTTTGTCGCCTGAATGACCGATCGTATCGAGGCGAATCGTCAGTTCGCGTTCACCCTTCGAGGGGATCGAGATCGGGAACTGCTTGTCCGTCCACGAGATGCATCCGCACGACGTGCTCAGATTGGTGATCTGGATCGTTTCGACGTAGGGATTACGCACCTTGATCTTGAACGTGGTGTCGGCCAGGCGAGCGACCGAGCCGAACTTGATCTCGGTGCGATCGAACATTTTGTTGCCCCACTCTTGCGCAGCGACCGGAGCCGCAGACATCGCAACGACGACCAGTGGGACAAGCAGATGTGAGACAGAGCGGACCGCCATGATGGTTCCTTACGGGAGGGAGAGAGTATTTCAGGAGTGATGTTGGGTGGTGAGCGGCCCGCCAGAATCGAAGCGAATTCCTCCTGAATTCTTCAAGTCGCTGTGCTGTTGGCACACGTCGATTGCCATGGTCATCTTCCGCCAACGAGATTATGCGCGCTAGATCGGGATGTCAAACAGATTCTTGAACCGTTCTTCGCGTTCTGAATCGAATTGCCATTTTCATGCCGCGTCCTCAGTGATTTCGGTCAACCTTCGTTATTCCGCAGATTTTGCCAAGGTGGCAAAGTTTATTGGACAATGAGTCTGATCGATCACAGCCCAATCTGTTCTACGAATAGACATCCCGGTCAAAGCAGTTGCTGTACCACACTCATTCAAATCATCTCTACTCTTGATGTTCGCTCGGTTGTCGACGACATTGGGGTCATGACTCCCTCATCAACAGATCTCCCCCCACATGTGTTTGCCGTCGATTGGGATCGCATGTTCCCTTCACAAGAGGGGAGTCGTACGCGCCGACTGCTGGCGTCGCACCGCTGTCCCGGCTGCGAAATCCGCAAATCCCTGTGCTTTTGCGAACATATCCCGCAAATCGCCCTGCAGACGCGTCTCATTGTGTTGATGCATACTTCCGAAGAGGTCCTGCCCAGCAACACGGCTCGGCTGTCTGTAAAGGCCCTGACCAACAGCGAGATTCGCATCAACGGGCGCAAAGAAGATCGCCTGTCGACAGACGGACTGATCGAAGAGGGGCGTCGTTCGTTGCTGCTGTATCCCAGTCCCTTCGCGACGGAACTGACGCCCGACTTCGTCGCCACGCTGACAGAACCGGTCAACTTGATTGTCCCCGATGGGAAGTGGCGACAGTGTCAGAAGTACGTCCGACGCGAGCCGGCTTTGGCCGGCATTCGCCACGTCAAACTCCCGGCAGGCCCTCCTTCGCAGTACCGCCTGCGGACTCAGCCGAATGACAACAGCCTTTGCACACTGGAAGCAATCGCACGAGCCCTCGGCGTGCTCGAAAGCCGCGAAGCCCAGGTTCAGCTGGAAACCGTGCTGGGTGTGATGGTCGAGCGAACGTTGTGGTGCCGAGGGATGCTCGACGCCAGGGACTGCAAGATTGGTGGTATCCCTGACGAAGCCTTCCGAACCGGCGGACCCTATGCGAGTCCCACCGGCTACTGACTTCGGTCCAAACCGCTTCGGACCAGCAGTGCTGGTCTGCCTCACCTAAATGACCGTGCGCGATTCCGCGTGCAAACTCGCCGCCTTGTCGCAGACGTCGCGCCGTCGTCATTCCGGGCGAATGTATCGCGTCCGGTGGAAGTGCAGCTTCGGCACGGCCAGGTAGTGGCCCGGTCCCCAGGAACCATTCCAGCAATAAACCCCGGCACCACACCGAGGTCGCTGATAGCAGTACGGTTGCTGCATCGGGATAACCATCGGTGTCGGCGTGGTCTGATACTGCACTACGGGAGCGATCGCGACAGCTTCATCGGCCAGAGCCGAGGGCTGAGTCATCGACAGGATCATGCACACAGCACCCACGCCGATCAGCCAGTTTTCGCGAGCCATGAGGGTTCCCTTCCTTAGGACGCAGCGTAGCAGACAAACTTCTGCTGCTTTGTTTCCAGTCGGAATTCGAACGCGCCGCCCCCAAGTCTTTCAGTCTTCGCCGCGACTTCCGTCACGACAGTTAAGTTCAACATCCCGCACGCTCACGTTTGCGCAAACCTTGACCGCTTCAACGAGATCCGTCCGGCGAATTCTGCAGGAAGGGCAAGCTGCCTGAGGTGAGCCGCGCTGCGACAGAAAGCTACTCATACCGAGCCCATTGGATGGTCCGGGGCTGTTCACCAACGACAGTACGGAATTTGAAACACAGAGGCACGGAGATCGCCGAGTGATACTCCAACCAAATCCAAGATAACGATCACGACGAACGATCATCTGGCGATCGTCAGCTTCGGGGATCTTCAATTCCACGCCATCACACGTTCAAAGTTTCTTGCGGGAAGTACTTGGAAAAGCTTGATCGGGGGGAAAGTCGGAGACGTAGGTTTTCACACTGGCT
>CBIHQO010000039.1:0-16549 GCA_966211735.1 uncultured Schlesneria sp. | reverse complement strand
TGGTCCTCGGAAAGCTCGATATCCACCTCGGCCTCGGAGAACACCATCCGCGTGACGGGGACCTTGGGATTCAGAATCTCCTTGAGGTGCCAGCCGATACTTTCCCCTTCGCGGTCTTCGTCTGTCGCCAGGATGAGTTCGTCGGCATCTTTCAACGCCGCCTTCATTTCCGTGACGAGTTTCTTCTTTTCCTTGGGGACGATGTACAGCGGCTCGAAATTGTTTTCGATATCGACGCCGTACTTGGCCAGGTTCCCCTTCAGCTTCTTGATTTCGGGCGGAATATCAGCCGCGCTCTCGGGCAGGTCGCGGACGTGGCCCATACTGGCCATGACCGTGTAATTCGCGCCGAGATACCCGCCAATTTTTTTTGCTTTGGCTGGGGATTCGACGATGACCAGCTTCTTCGTTGGTTTACCTGCCACCATTTATTTCCAAGTAAAAACATAAATCCGAGTTGAAACAGCGAGACGCGGCCCGGAAATGCATCGGCAAGATACCGTGCCGGGTTGTCTCTGCGCGCTCGGGGGCTCAGCCCCCCTGCCCTGAAACAGTCTCATGACGCAGCGCGATGCGAGACAAAATGACCTGTTTTTGGCAGTACATTGCCGCCCAGCCCCCGTTGCTTCTCTTGTGCGGTCAGTCAGCAAAGCTACAATGCGGCCGACTGGGCGATGAATTCCAATAAGGGATTGTGCGCCGGTCTGTCAAGCGTTGCCGTCTGGGAAGGGATATTCGTCCCCTCGTGGAAACGCTCGCCGCCACCGACGTCCGGGTAAAGGATGCCTAATCAATGACAATGCAGTTTCTGGCCTCGGTTCGACGCAACCAGCGGCAGTGGATGGTGGTGATTACCATCCTGTCGATCTTCGCCTTCCTGGTTGACGATGTTCGCGGTGCCAACCGGCTCTCGACGTCAACGACCGCCCTGTTCTTTGCCGTCCTGTGTGGCGCGGGGATGTCGATCATCGGCTATCCACGTGGACACACGTTGATGTACGGCCTGGTCGGATTCTTCGTCGGTGGTGCGGCCGCGTTCGTCGGGACGACCTATTCGGCCCCTAAGGCACCGGTTCAAACGAGCTTTGGCAGCTTGAGCAAAGAGAAGCTCACGGAACTGCAGCGCAATCGCATGCGCGTCAATCAATTTCTGGCATTGCTGGCGGATAAGACCGAAAAGGGGTCGCGGCCTCCACAGTTTGGTCAGGGCAATAACAGTGTCGAGGCCATGACCAGCTTTTCAGTGTTGGATCACGAAGCGAAACGCATGGGCGTGAATGTCTCTGACGATGCGGTTACGGAATTTCTTCGCGATGCCACCAATAAGAAGTTGACCGAAAAAGCGTATCTCGGAGCGCTGAAAGAATCGGGCCTGGCCGAGTCGGAAGTTTTCGGTTTGATTCGCAATGAATTGGAAGTTCAACTCGTTCAGCGTTTGTTGTCTCCACCGGCCGCTGGTGTGCAGATGTACCTGCAATACATCCGCGGTGCGGGGCGAACCGCGTTCATGACGCCGGAGCAACGCTGGGAAAATTTCCGCAAGATGAATGTTCGCGAAGGGCTGACAGCGGTTGCGCTGCCGGTCACCGAATTCGTCAAGCCGGATCTTGTCGCCGAACCTTCCGAATCGGAACTGCGAGAGTACTTCGACAAGCGGAAGAGTTTCCACGGAGACGAATACGGCAATCCTGGCTTTCTGGAGATGCCAAAAGTGAAGCTGGCCTATTTGAAGGCGGCTGATCTTGAGGTCTACGAAAAGGGATTGGCCGAACCGACCGATCAGGAGGTTGTCGACTATTATTTGGCGAATCGAGAACGCTATCGGATTTTCGATATTCCCGATTCTCCTGATTCATCAATGCCAGATTCGAAGAGCGGTGCCGAAAACGTCGAAGGGGCCGCGGACGCGGCGACTCCTGTGAATGTTGTTCCTGAAGCCCCGGGACCATCGAACCCGCCGGCGACCGATACTCCTGAGAAGGAAAAAGCCGCGAAGGAAGAACCGAAAAAGGAGCCTGCGAAGGAAGGCGATAAGCCAGAAGAGGCGGCCAAAGAAGAGCCCAAGTGTGGTGAGGATGAGGCTGCCAAGAAGGACGACGCTGCCAAGGCAGAACCGGCTGAAGAAGCGGTCAAGCCTGCCGCAGAAGAGAAGAAAGATCCGCAGCCTGCGGAAACGGCCAAAGAAAATGAAGTTCCTCCCGCTCCTGCACTCCCAAGTGTTGATGCGGAGCTTTCCCCGAAGTTGACCCCGCCGGCAATGCCGCCACGGTTCCCCGCGCCAGGTGCTCCTGTTCGTTATCGCGAATTGGATGACGAACTGAAGCTGGATATTCGTGAAACTTTGCTGCGCGACAAGGCGTTCGCGAAGATGAGCGACGCTGCCGACAAGGCGTTTGAGTTCATGATCGAAATGGGGATGAAGTATCTGTCCGCGGATGCAAAAGAACGCGACAAGATTTCGTCCACTTTTGCAGATCAATGTAAAGCCTATGCTGAGAAGAACGGCTTGGAGTATCACGAAACCAAGGAGATGACGCAGATGGAACTGTCGTCATCGCTCGATGAAAAAATCGGCGACGCAGATGAGGCGGTCAGTTCTCAGCGGAATGCTCGCAAGGTTTATCAGTTGTGTTTTGAGACGAACAGTTCCGGACGCGGCCCTCGCATTTCGCTCTATGCTCCGCAACGGGCTGACTCGCTGACCGCACGCTATGCGTATTGGAAGATCGCCGAAATCCCCGCCAAGATTCCCGATCTTGCCAATAAAGAAACGCGCCAACTGGTCTTGGATTCCTGGAAGTTTGAAAAGGCTCGAACGCTGGCTCAGACGCGAGCCAATGAATTGGCAGAGTTGATCCGCAAGGCTCCTGCTGATGTTTCTGCTGCCTTGTCTGGCCAGACGATCAACGGGACTAAAGATTCGCCACCGGTCTCTGTCCGCGAAGTCCCCATGTTCAGTTGGTTGCGAACATCGCAAAGCGTGCCGACGATGGGACTGCCGTTCCCGACGGAGTCGAACTTGGGTGGCGAAATCGGCAATCCCGGCCCGGACTTCTTCAAGCTGGTCTTTGAGAAATTGAGCGACGGCGAAGTCGGCGTGTCCCTCAATCCACAGAAGACGGTCTTCTACGTCGTGAAAGTTCACGATCGCGACGGCAGCGGACCTGACGGTGCCGTCGTCATGCAGGAACTGCAGCAGAAGTTTCTGAAAGAACGTTTCACCAGCGAGTTCCCCACTCCATACGACTTTCTGGCAAGCCAGGAGCAGCAACTGCTCGACATGCGGTGGGTACAGAATTTCAATAAGCACTTCGGAATCACGTTTAACAACGTGACTTCGGGTGAGGACGATTAGGTCCCGTTCCGCATTGCCACAGTCGCCACCCGACGCCAGCATTTGTCGGGTGGCTCTTCCGGCTTTGCTCACGTTGCTTGCAAGATCCAACAGTGGCGACCAGAATTTCGTATTCCGCTGTGTGGGTGAGTTTTGATTCCCTGATTTGCTTTCGTGAGATGCGACTCCATGAGTGACACGTCGGGTGCGATGATCGAAGCGATCGGTCTCAGCAAAGAGTATGGTCTCTTTGCCGCGACGCAGAATATCAGTTTTTCAGTTCCACGCGGCCAGGTCGCTGCATTCCTGGGACCGAACGGTGCGGGCAAGTCGACGACGATGAAGTTGTTGACGGGCTTCCTGGCTCCGACGGCGGGCACAGCCAAAATTGGTGGCTTCGATGTCTCTACCGATCGCCTGAAGGCGGCAGAGATCCTTGGGTATCTACCCGAAAACGGGCCCCTCTATCTCGAAATGACCCCTTCCGAGATCCTGGATTTCCTGGGTTCGGCCCGCGGGATGACTCGATCTCGATTGAATGAACGACTGGAGTTCGTTGCCAACAAATGCTCGCTGAAAGGCGTGTGGGGCAAGCCGATTTCCAAGCTGTCCAAGGGTTATCGGCAGCGTGTGGGGATGGCTCAGGCATTGCTGCATGATCCTCAGGTCTTGATCCTGGACGAACCGACCAGCGGTCTGGATCCCAATCAGACGCATGACGTTCGCGAATTGATTTTGAGCCTGGCGAAAACGAAAACGATTCTGCTTTCGACCCATATTCTTCAAGAAGTTCGCGCTGTCTGCAGCCGAGTGATCTTGATCAATGAAGGGCGACTGGTGCTGGACGGCACTGTCGACGATCTGGAGCAGGGTGAGCGAGGCATGGAAGCTAGCGTCCGCGAAATGACCGGTGCGGCGAAGTAGCCGTCGGCGATTCACTCCTGTAATTGGCCGACCTGGCTTTCGATGAGCAAGCTCGTCGTCGGTGATTCCCGATTGCAATTGGTTCAGTGGTTTTACATCCGAGATTCTGCAAGGTTTCCAGTCAGATGCGAAGTCACGTTGTCCTGGCGGTTTTCAAGCGTAACTTCTGGAGCTATTTCTCCGGAGTAATCGGCTATCTCTTTATCGTCGTGTTCGTGTTTCTGGGCGCTTTCGCGGCGTTTCAGGAGCGGTTCTTCAACAACGACGTGGCGACACTGGATCAGTTGAACGAGTGGTTTCCGTCGCTGTTGCTGTTCATCGTCCCGGCGATCACGATGAGTGTCTGGTCTGAGGAACGCAAACTGGGAACAGAAGAACTGCTGTTCACACTGCCTGTCTCCGATCTGGAAGTTCTGATCGGCAAGTATCTGGCGGTGATCTCCGTCTATAGCGTGGCACTTGTCTTCTCGCTCACGCATGCGATGGTCTTGCGGGTGATCGGCGATCCCGATGCTGGCGTGCTGATGACGACGTATCTGGGCTATTGGTTAGCCGGTTGTGCGATGCTGAGTGCGGGGATGATGGCGTCGTACCTGACCAGCAGCGCGACTGTCGCGTTCATCATCGGAGCGTTGGTTGCGGCGATCCCGGTGTTTGTCGGCCAGATTCCCGTTCCAGCAACGCTGGAGAAGATTCTCGGCAGCGACCAGTTTTTCGATCAAATGAGCGTTTCGCGACAGCTTGAACCACTGGGAATCGGATTGATTCCTCCCAAGAGCATTCTGTATTTCGCTTCGATTACGATCTTCATGCTGTATCTGAATCTGGTGCTGATCGGTCAGCGACATTGGCGCGGCGGTGTGCGTGGAAGCGCGATGGGTCTGCAGTACTTTGTCCGGGCCGTCGCGCTCGGGCTGATCTTGATCAGCGTCAACGTACTGGCGGCGGGCGTCAATCGTCGAGTCGACATGACCGCCGAACATGTGTACAGCATGTCGAAGACGACACGAGACCTGTTGTCGAAGATCACCGACAAACGTCCGGTGACCATCCAGGCCTTTGTCAGCCGCGAAGTTCCTCGCGAGTATGTGCCGGTCAAGACGACCCTGCTTGGTCTGTTGGGTCAATATGAGCAAGTTAGTAATCGCAACGTCAGCGTTCGCATTGTCACCGTCGATCCCGCCAGCCCGCAGGCCGACGAAGCCAAGAAGTATGGAATTGAAGGCCGCAAGGTTCAATCGGATCGCGCTGGCCGCGTCCAGGTCGACGAAGTTTATCTGGGCGTGGTGGTGAACAGCGGTGCCAGCGAAGTTGTGGTCCCGTTCTTCGACCTGGGTCTGCCCGTCGAGTATGAACTGACACGTTCGGTCTGGACCGTCGCCGCTGAAAAACGGAAGACGATCGGCATTCTGGAAACAGATGCGAAGCTGAATGGCGGGTTCGATATGAGTTCGTTCCGCAGTTCGCCCGAGTGGCGAATCGTGACTGAACTGAAGAAGCAGTACAACGTCGAGAACGTGTCGCCCGCGGCACCAATTGATGAAAGCAAGTACGACGTCGTGATCGCGGTGCTGCCATCGTCCCTCGGCCAGAACGAATCGAAGAACTTCGTCGACTATGTAAAGAAGGGGAAACCCGTTCTGATCTTCGACGATCCGCTCCCTGCGATCAATCCTGCTCTCGCTCCGCGTCAGCCAAAGCCGAAACAAGGCGGCAACCCGATGATGCAGATGGGGATGCCAAACGAGCAGAAGGCCGAAGGGGGCAAAGCCACCTCACTGGTTAATGCACTCGGAATCCAGTGGAAATACGATCAGGTCGTGTTCGATCAAACCGTGATGACATTGCATCCCGAATGGTCCGAAATGCTGCGACCGGAAATCGTGGCGATCAGCCGGCAAAGCGGCATGGATGCGGCGTTCAATCATCGCAGCGAAATCACCAGCGGCCTGCAGGAAATGTTCCTGTTCTTTACCGGTTCGATTCGCCCGCGCAAGGGAAGCAAGCTGGAATTCACTCCGCTGCTGCTGACCGGTCGCCGGTCGGGTCTGCTGGAGTGGGACGATCTGATCAAGGCCAACTTCATGGGTGGCATGCAGATCGAGGAGGATCCTCCACGTGTGATCGGTGGTTCGGTCCATGTGAAGCATGACGCCACGACCTATGCCGGAACCTCTGGAGTTGCAGTTGGAGTCTCATCGGCTCGCCGGGATACCGTCATCGGTCCTGCTGGGGCTCACAAACTGAGCATTCAAGATACCAGCGGCAACGGCTCTGCAGGGACTGTCTCTCTTAACGGAGGCGCACCAGTCAAGTTCACGAATACCGACACGAATTTGAAGGTGATCGGTCCCGCTGGAGAATCGGTCTACATTGACACCACGGCGATCTCGCCCAAGTTCAATGGCACTGTCGACATCACTGCGACGGGCTCGCTTTCGTCGGACGGAGGTGCCACCAGCGTACCAATCGACTATACCGAGAAGCAGGAGGTGACCAACCCTTCCACTGGCGAGGTGGTTATCGTTAACAGTACGAAGATCCGTAAGGCCGGAATTCACTACAGCGACGACAATGACTTCTATGTCGTCGCGGCTGAGATCACGTCACCGAAGGATGCTGCCGGTGATACGAAGATCAACGCCATCTACGTCGCCGACTCGGATCTGATATCCGACTGGTTCTTCATGGTTCGCGA
The DNA here is from genome assembly GCA_966211735.1 of uncultured Schlesneria sp. Lineage (GTDB taxonomy): Bacteria > Planctomycetota > Planctomycetia > Planctomycetales > Planctomycetaceae > Schlesneria. Next base: position 9,593 of record CBIHQO010000039.1, on the reverse strand, counting down.
GCGGAAGCAGTTCCGCCTGAATCTGGACAACGTGACGTTCGTACTGAACGCGGTCGATCATCTGGCCGGTGATTCCTCGTTCATCGATCTACGCAAACGCCGGGCGAAGCATCGATCGCTGACACGGGTCGAAGAGCAGACTGCGAAGTACATTCAACGATCGACCATGGAGCGGCAGGAAGCTGCGGATGATGCGAAGTCGGCTCTGGACGATGCGAAGAAGCGATTTGCGGAGAAGGTCGACAAGATCAAGAAGGATACGACCATGGATGATCAGGCCAAGATGATCCAACTGCAGATTGCGGAGCAGGAAGAGCGTCGACGTATCGAAGTTGAAGAGACGATTATCAATCAACGCAAAGAACAAAGCATTGAGAAGAGTAAGGTTGAATCGGATCGCAATGTTCGCGCTGTGGAAAAGAAGTTCTATGCTGCTGCGTTGATCTTGTCGCCGATTCCCGCTGTCCTCTTCGGGATCGCCATGCTGTTCAAACGCATCTCGCAAGAGAACAAGGTCATTGATCCGGCTCGCCGCAAGCGTCAATGATGATTGCTGTGAACGGTGCTAAGCAAGTTGTGTTGTCGTTTTCCTTGAATCAGTTTTATTACGCAGGTCCTTCGTCATGAACGAATCCCAGCGAACAATTGCTTTCGTTGCTGTTGCCTTTGTCTCTGTTATCGCAGCGAGATTTGCGGGTCCTTCGACTCCCAAGACGACTGCCGAGGCGACGAACATCGGCGAAGCCTTTTATCCAGACTTCAAAGATGCCGAGGCGGCAAAGTCACTGGAAGTGGCCAGCTACAATCCCGACACCGCGACCGTTCGCCCATTTGCGATCATTCAGGATAAGACGGGGATGTGGCGAATTCCATACGCTCACAGCTACCCCGCCGACGGCAAAGACCGCTTGGCGAAAACGGCGGCATCAATGATTGGGATTCGTCGCGAGGGATTCGCCGGCAAACGCGATAGCGAACATGCTGATTTCGGCGTTCTCGACCCAAAAGCGGAAGCGGCTACGGATCTCAAGGGGATCGGCAACCGGATCACGTTGAAGGATGAGAGCGGCAAGGTTCTGGCAGACTACATCATCGGCAAAGAGGTGAAAGGGCGGACAGGGATGTATTACGTCCGTCGTCCCGATGAAAAAGCGACGTACATCGCGAAGCTGGATATCCAGGTTTCGACGAAGTTCGCCGACTGGATTGAATCTGATTTGCTCAAGATCGACGGCACCAAACTGAATTCCATCGACATCGACACCACCAGCGTCGATGTGGGACAGGGGACATTGGTCGATGGGGAACAGAGCCATTTGACCCGCAAGAATTCCTCCGATCCCTGGAAGCTGGATGGAATCGATGAGTCGAAGGATGAACTGAACCAGGAAGAAGTTCGCAAGCTGGTGTCGGCGTTGGACGAACTGAAGATCGTCGGTGTCCGTCGCAAGCCGGCCCGTATGGCCCAGGGTCTACGCAGCGGCAAGCCACTCGAGCAGACGCTCGATATGGAGATGGCTGTCGATCTCAGCATGAAGGGATTCCTGCTGGCGAAGTCGAACAAAGGGGGCGTCCGGATGATTCCGAAGGACGGCGAAGTTGTGGCCGTAACTGATCAAGGGGTTTCCTACGATCTGAAGTTTGGCGAGATCTTCACGGGGACCGAGGAAGAAGCAGAAGTTGGTTTTGCCAAGGAAGAAGGCAAAGACGGCGAAGCGAAGGATGCAGAAAAGAAGGATGGCGAGAAGAAGGACGACGAAGGCAAGGACAAGCAAGACGAGTCCAAATCAAAGCAGAAGAGCCGCTACCTGTACGTGACCGTGTCCTTCGATCCTAAGGGATTGGGACCCAAGCCTACGGAACCGACGAAGCCGGAAGAACCGTCAGAAACTCCCGAGGCTGCTGACGAAAGTGCCTCCGTCGATGCACTGACGCCAGCGAACACGGCTGGCGACCCCAAGAAGGTCTACGAAGCGAATCTCGCGAAGTATGAGCAGGATCAAAAGACTTACGAGTCTGATCTGAAGTCATACAACGAGAAGGTGAAAGCAGGCGAGAAGCTGGTCAAGGAACTGAACAATCGGTTCGTCGACTGGTACTACGTCGTCTCGGGCAATAGCTTCGAGAACCTGCGTCAGGGTCGGAAGACACTCGTTAAGGAAAAGGGTGCTGCGACCGCCAATCCAGCAGCCGGCGAAGCTCCACCAGGGCTTCCTCCGGGACTGAACATCCCCGGCTTGAACTAACTGAGCAGGGCGAGATCCAATTCGTCATCGATCGCGGTGACCGCCCATTCTTGTAAGCTTGCGTACGATTCGTAGTCCCCTCGAGTCTTGAGGGGATAGCGAGAGCGGCAGACGTGGCAGCAAAGTGGCCTTTGCGCGGTTGCACGCCGCGCGTATTCTTCCTGCCTCACATCTTCAGAAACGAGCAGGGCCGCGTTTCTTCGAGACTGCGCCGGGTGGTTCCCTTATTACCAATCAGCAAAAGCTGAACAGTTGTGAGGGATAGGCTGCCGATAATACGACTAGCTCGCAGTCGACTGCCGTCACCAATCTGAGGACATCGCGATGGATCGCCGTGGTTTTTGCCAGAAGCTGCTCGGTTCCGGATTGGCGTTGGGTAGTCTTGCTGCAATTGGATCGGCAGAAACTGCCGATGGCAAATTGAAGTGGCATAAGAGTCTGAAGGCGGCTCACAAGCTCGCAATCGAAACCGATAAGCCGATGCTGATCGTCTTCGGGGCCAGTTGGTGCCACTTCTGCCACAAGCTGGAACGCGAAACCCTGGCTGACAAACGGATGGTTGCGGCGATCGAACGCGATTTCATTCCCGTTCATCTGGACTTCGACCGCGACGCCAAGATCGCCAAGATTCTGGAAGTCGAGCGCCTCCCCTGCACCGTCATCCTCAGCCCTGACGCCGACCTGCTGCAAAAGTCCGAAGGCTACGCGGACTACAAAGGCTATATCAAGATCCTGCAGGCGTCGCTGGAAAAGCGAACCGCGATCAGTCAGGTGAAAGCTCAGCAATAGTGCGTGTCGCACTGACGTGTCGCGTTGAAACATGGGTTAGACGAAGCGGCTTTCTGCTCGCGGGACGCCACCGTTAAGTGGGATGCGCTCTCGTCGTCAGTCTTGATTGCCATAAAAAAACGGCTACCTCGGAGAGAGGTAGCCGTCGTCGTTTTCTAACTCGGCAATTTGCCACGGACGAGCGCAGTTCGCGATCGATGGCAAATCAGTTGTGATAGAAATTGTCGGTCGATGGTTTCATCGTGCGGCTGGGATACTGAGCGTCCCAATATTCGTTGATGAATTTCGAGTTTGCGATGGTGGCCTCGATCTCTCGTTGGACATTGACCAACTGCGCGGCGGCGTCTCTGGCGGCCAAGGTGTCAGGGTAATCTTCGATGAGGTCGGCCAGGGCCTGTCGAAACGGGACCTTGTCATGTCTAGTTCCTAGCCGTCCTCGGACTTCTCCCAGTCGACGACTTGCCAACTGTTCTGCTTTGTTGGGAGGTATCAATCCGTCGATCTTCGCCTCCTCCTGCGACTGGCGATTGTAATGAGCTCGTAGGAATTGCTTACCGATTGCCGCCGCTGGGCTGTTCGGATACTTCGTATCGATCTCTTCCAAACCCTTGAGTTGCTCTGCTGAAAGGACATCGCTGGTCGTCAGCAACTGGAGCTTGTCCAGCAACTGCCCGGCCGCGAAGGCTTCAACAACCTTTTCATTCTCTGTCAGCACTCGACGGGCGACTGCTGTTTGTGGAGATGTGCCGAAGGCCCCGATGAACGTCTCGAGATCGGCACGCTGTGCCTCGGACAGCGGCTCCCTGAGCGGCAATTGGAGATTCATCAACGTCCAGTAGCGGACGGCGCGAGCGTCGCGAGCTTCATCCAACTGTGCCATGCGGTCCATGGCAATCCGCAGTCCTGAAATGCTTCCATACCGATTATGGAGCGGTTGATATTTGTGAATCATCTCGGCGGTTGGCTGCCGGATCTGATCGTCCGCCTGTTGAGCCTGGATGATTTGTTGTTGCTCGCTGGTCTGCTGAGGATCGGCAGGAGCACTCCATGCGGTCGATCCACAGGCCGCAAGACTGATCAAGGCAATGCCAAAACAACGCATAGTGTGTGACTCGAAATCGAAAGGGAGGTCCGCCAGCGTCAGATGCACAGTGCACCAGAAAGGACGGCACCACTTTTGATGATAGGTCGTGCAACCTGGCGCGAGCAAGAAGTTGTTTTCCGCGCGTCGAAATCGCTCGCATTTACACCATCGGTGTCAGAAATCCCACTTCCAACGAATAGGATGCCGGTCAAAATGTCGCCAGCGCGGAGCCTGAACGTCGAACTGTGTTGCCAAAAGGCAACATCAACTTCGACCGCTACCGCGGTGCTTCCAACAACAGGTAGAGCACGTTATCCGTGAAGGCCGGGTCCTTCGTGAGACCGAGATGGTCGGTGAAGAGAAAATTGACGCTGGACCACTTGATCGGCGTGACCAGCCGCGGTGACCATTTGGCTCCTTCTGCGTAGCGTTCATCCATGAGCGCGCTGGCTCGCGTGACTTTGCCATCGCCGGGAAGCTTCGAAGCCACCGAGACATGTCCATCAGCGAAGACCCACGATTGGGCGGAAGTGGGGTAGGCGTCCCCTGCGATCAGGTGTACTGAGGTCCCGATGGGTGGCCTGGCTTGAACATCGAGTGCTGCGTGGAGCGCCTTTGCTCGGTCGAGGCACTTCTTCACATGGTCGTAGGCAATTCGCTGCTGCTGACCTGGATCAGGGACGTTCGGCAGCAGTTGATGGACGACATATTGTTGCGAAGGGTTGAGTAACCCCCAGCGATATCGAGCCCACGTCTGTGGATCCATGATATCGACCGCGGTTCGCTCTGTTTCACTGATGACCGGTCGATGTCGCGAACGCGGCAGCAGTTGATACAGCCCTGGCATTGTCCCCAGGATGGCGGCTTGATACCGGGGCAACGCCTGCGAAAACACCACCCCTTTGACCATGTTCTCGACGGCATCAATGGAGCCCGCACTGGGCGTTCCGACCAGGACCACGCGATCGACATTCGCTGCACCGGCCCACGTCAACTTCGGTATGGAACCGTCCGCCGGCAGATCGGCATCGCCATATTGGAGATAGTAGCGAGCGATCAGACCTCCCATCGAATGCGCGACGATATCAAACTTCACCGGGGGAGCGGCGTCTCCGTATTTTTGCTGGCGAATCGTTTCGATCTCGGCCTTCTTGCCGAGGATGAACTGATGCAGCCGTTGTGCATTCTCCACATTGTCGCGCCGCCAATCGTAGGCGAACTGGAACGAATTGTGATTGCCGTTGCCGTAGTTCAGGTCCGCTCGGCCCATGGTTTCGCGATATCCGCCCACGCCCAATGCGATCAGGATGTCGCGATAGGCTCCCATTTCAAACGCGACGCCGAAGACGCGGATTTCGAGAGCATCGAGCACACCCTGCACATGGACGTTGTCGACCAGTTCTCTCAGCGGCTTTCCTTCGGCCATCGGCAGCGCCAGCAGACGGGCTCCGTTCGGGGTGCTTGGGTCGATGCCATCGCCGCCGAATTCACCCCAGACCACGCGGCGCGACGCATCGTCGACAAGTCGCGATCCAAGGACGCCCGGAATCACGATCAGGGGATTTCGTTCCGCGTCTGCAGATTGGGCCGTTCTGCCATAGATGTCCCCCAGGTTGGGCAAGACCGCTTCGGTTGTCAGGCGACCGCCGTCGGGGTTTGGCGTGGTCACAGATGTCGGAAGAATATTGGTATCGGTGGGAGTGATCACCGGAACCTGAGTCGTCGGCGGGACCAGTGGCATCACCGGTTGGGGGGGGCTCACGAAAACTGGCGGCGCGAGTCGTTCGGGGGGTAGGACTGTGGGCGCAGAGAGGTTCGACAGGCACCCTCCCGCGCATGCAATCAGCAGCAATCCCAGCAGACCTGCCATCCGTGGCATGACTCGCCCCATCTCCGCCACTATCCCCGATGCCGCAGTGTCGGATTCCGATCAAACCGCCGCAGGCATCGGGTGGAATGATAAACAATTTCGCAAAATTCGGACAGAGGACTCGGTCGCGGGCGGACTTACGGCCCAGAGGACTTCTTGCGGCAAGGATCGAGGTTTACGAACTCACTTATTGCACCATCATTGCAAGCAACACCACCCAGCCAAGTAGCGAAGCCTCGAATAGGGCGACGAGCACTCTAACAAGCGTCGGGATCGGTACTTGGGTTCGGTGGAAAATCAGATGTGTGAAGAATCCGATCGCGGCGGTGACCGGTACGATAACGAAGGGAATGGCCGCGGCCAGCATGCCCGTGATTCCCAAGCCGGCCCACAGTCCCGCTGCACCGACGTAGGCGGCCAGCGCAAATGGCGCCAGCAAGCAGATCACGAGGTGAGCGATCACCCCTGTCTGAATGGCCATTTCCACAGCTTCACCGCGGCTGCAAGGTGAGACCGAGTATTCATCGAAGCCCTTGCCATCGTCGTTCATTGTGATTGACTCAGCGTCGGCAGCAATTGGATCAACAATATCCCCCAACCGAACAAGGCCACTTCAATCAGGATGATACTTGCTGTGACGAATACGGGGATCGAGACCGGAGTTCTGCGAAAATAGTGAAATGCGAGATTGCCAACGGCATCCGCCGCGGCCACTGGAATTGGGACGGTCAGCACCAAATCCAACGCGACGATCACGAGCACATCGCGATTGATCTGAACGGTCGTCAACAACAGCAACATCAACGCTGTCAGTGTCAGATGCGAGTACGCAGCCGTGCGGTTCGCAATCCGCATGATCTCGTCGAATGTCCATTCGCATCTGGTCGCGGACACGATTCTGATCCTCAAGAACGCGACAGTCTCTTATGGCAAGCCATTCAGTTTTCGGACGACCCATTCAGTCGTCATTAAGCCGCAGAGCAGCACCAGCCAGGGCCAGCGATCCCAGAGCGGCGTTTCTTCATAGCGAGAGACATTCCCGTCGTACGTCTTAAACATCTTGGGCAACTCGTGCAATTGATCCGGCAGGAACAGGCGGCCCCCGCTGACATCGGCAATTTGAGTGAGCAAGTCGCGGTTGGCGGACAGTTCGCTCAGTTCCTGGCTGGGGCGGTCGTGGACGTACAACTTCGCTTCCACAGACTTATCGCCGAGTTCCGCGTTCTCGGCCGTTAAGGCAACTCGATATTCCCCCGCGGGTAGACCGACGGCCTTCCCTTCGTGCTGTAGCGGGCTGACTGCCGACGGACCGAGGTCAATGCGACTGAAGACCTTTCCTGGAGGATCGCCGGCGCGAAAAATGTCGGCGTGTGCTTTCAACCGCGGAAACTTCTGCAGGAACGGCGCCATCCATTTCGCTCGCAGGATCGAGTCCTGGCCAAGTTCGATGTCAGGTCGATCCGGGCCAAAGCGGACGAATTCATTTCCCGCGGTGACTTTGTTCGCGGCGGCCCAGCGAGCCACCTGGCCCCAATAACGATGGTGGTACGTGTCGCCCACCCGCTGACGCCACCGCCAGGTTCCATCGAACCCCATCCACAGCACCTGGCCCGATCCCAGGTGCTGGTGAACAATTAGCGCATGCTTGCGATCCGCTTCCAGAGCATTGGCACCCGCTGGCAGCACGGTCGTTGCCCAGACCGTCGCGGCCGGTTTTGGGTCACCAAGAATGGCCCACATCTGCCCCGGCAGACTTTTCCAAATCGCCTGGTTCTCGGGCATTCCAGCCGCGAACTGAAACATCGCCTGTTGCTCGCCATCGACAGTCAACTGCACGGGCAGTCCGCGTTGCGATGGCGGACCCTCGGCCGATTGATCGTTCCTGTTGATCGATCGGATATTGGTGACGGGCAGCAATTGTTCCAGGATCGGCGACTGATACCCAATCGGCATCCAGCGATTTCCTGCCGAGATCACCAGCGTTCCGCCATCCACGACAAAATCGTGCAATAACTGCAGAGCCTTGTCGTTCAATGAGACTGGTGAGACATCGCCGATAATCACCAGATCGATATTAGCGAAAGGTGAATTGGCAACGTCCGTCGCATCGGCAGGTAGATCGAGCCTCTGAGGAAAAAATGGTTCAGGCAGGATGCCGAGATAGGGCTGCTGAACCAGGACATGCTTCAAGTCGACACGCTCATCTCGCGACAAAGCGGCGTCCAAATAGCGGAACTCCCAGCGCGCGTCTCCATCGATCAGGAAAACTTTGGCGCGGTCATCGACGACGCTTAGCGCAAACGTGCGACTGTTGTTGTCGTCGCGAGACTCCCCTTCCAACACCGGCGTGCGGACAAGATACGACTTCCGTCCGATCTCTTTCGCATCCAGGTCAAACTCGACATCGACAGATGGCCCCGTCACCGCGACCGATTTCTTGATCGGTGCAGCGGCAGGATCGTGTTCGGGGACCAATTCGATCTCGATCGTTTTGCCTTCAAAACCGACGGTGCTGATTGTGGCCTTCAATTGCGGGTGATCCCCCTTATAGACCGATTGTGGATACTCGAGCGACGCGAACGACAGATCCTTGGGCCGATAGGTGGAACCGATCATGACCGGGTAGACGGGAGTGCTAGAAGCCTTGAGCGACGCCGCCAGCGGCGCGAGGGACTTGCCTGACTGATCGCGTCCCTCTGTGAACAGGATCAGGCCCATGATGTCGCCCGACAATGACCCGCCTGACTGCAATGCGACGGCCAGATCCGTAGTCGATGTCACCAGACTCGCCGACGGCGTCGCCACCATCTTGTCGAGTTGATCGCGCTCCATCGTTTCGGTCTTACCAGCGAAGGCGAACAGCTCGATTCGTCCCAATGGTTTCAATTCGTCCAGTAGCGACTGAGGGACAGTGGCCAGCAATCGACGGGCGATTTCCTTGCGAGGCAGTGCGTCCAGTTCGCGGAAGAGTGCCTGCAACTGTTTGCGTCGTGATTCTTCCAAAGCCGCCTTGCGATTCGGATCGTCAGTCTCGGCGGCATCGACCCACTCTGGTTCGCGCTGCTCTTCAAAGGCCTGCTGCCAACGATCCAGCCGCGCATCGATCGTGGGATTGCCGATCATCCCCAGCCCGCGAGCCCAGCGAAGTTTCTCTGCTCGCATCGCGTGAATGTCCGTTGTCCCCATGCTGTCCGACAGGTCGATTCCGACCAGGATGCGGCCAGTTCGACGCTCGTCTAGCGTCCAACTGAGGACCGGCTGCAGCAGCGTCATCAACACGGTTGCCAGTACCGCGATTCGCAATAGCAGCAGCGTCAGTCCGACCTTTCGCGAAACCAATTGCCGTTCGTAACGCAGCAGCATCACGATCAGGACCAATGTGGCTCCGACGGCAGTCAAATGCAGGCAGAGCGCCAGTGGGGACTGGGCTCCCTGAAAGACGAGCTGTCGGGTCATGGGGGACATTTAGAACACCGGCTGCGGCCACTTGATCGATGCAGGTCCGATTGTAACGACCTTATCGATCGAGCGGCTTCGTGGCGTCGTCGAAATACCACGTCCGCCCCAAAGTCGGTCCGTTTATGACATAGATTCAGGATGAGCG
>CBIHQO010000038.1:0-16605 GCA_966211735.1 uncultured Schlesneria sp. | reverse complement strand
AGTCTATTCGGTGGTGAAATCTGTCTTGCCCTGGATAAATCGACTTGATCGACTGGCCAGGCGATTTCGCGTACAATCCCGTTTGATTCCAGCGGGCAGTGTTTTGAAGTGACAAGGCGGCGTGCCGACTTCGTCACTTGGAGGATGGATTGTGGCGACTGAGCAAGCAACATTGCCGGGTGGATTCAAGCCGCAGTGGACGTGGCGAATGTGGGGCAGTGCGGCCCCGGTCTTTCCAGGCTTTGAGGTCGATATCCTGGCCCGGATTCCAGATGATGCCAAACCGGACGCAGTCTGGCATCGCGAACGAGCTCGCGAAGTCCTGCAGGCTCATCCCGAGGTCAAAGAGCTCTTCGGCCACTACCCCTTGACGGCATTCTGGTGCGTCGCGATGGCGGGCGCCCAAGTCGGCATTGCTGCGGCCATGAGCCATTTCCCCTGGTGGGTGACGATTCTGGCGGCCTACTGTGTCGGAGCGTTAATCAACATCACCTTGTTCCAACTCGCGCATGAATGCGACCATTTGATGGTCTTCAAGTCGAAGTCCTGGAACAGATATCTGTTCATGGTCACTTCGATCCCGATGTTCCTGTCGGCTCATCATACATGGTGGATCGAGCACATCGCCCACCACAACGACATGAGCGCCACCAAGGATTTCGTGACTCGACGCCGCTCTTACTTTCTGGCAACACGCCGCACGTCTCCACTGTTCGTTCCCTACTCGCTCTTCATGGTGCCGATGCAGGCCCTGCGCAGCGCGTTCGGTTTGATTCTGTACGTCTTCACCTCGCTGCTGCGAGGTCGCCTGGAACCAACACCGTTTACGCTCACTGTGCTGGCGGACGAACATCTGGTTTCGGGATATCAGCGTGAAAAAATCACCAAATGGGCGGTGATCTATCCGCTCGCCAGCTTCATCACCTATGGCCTGCTGTTCTGGTACGGCGGTTGGATGCCACTGGTTTATCTCACGCTCAGCCAGGTCTTCTTCACCGGCTATCTGCATCCCTACTGCCTCGGCTGGGTCTTGGGAATCTCCCACTTCCACGGCCGCCGCAACTATCAACCCACAGCGTCGCACTATGGACGCCTGATCAACCTGACCACGTTCAATGCCGGCCTGCACGTCGAACACCACGACATCGCCGGCATCCCCTGGTTCCGCCTCTGGAAGCTGCGAGAACTCGCCCCCGAGTTCTACGACCTCGAACAAATCAAATCGTACACCGGCCTGGCCATGCAATTCGTCTTCGCCGACAACGACAAGTTCGAAGACAACTTCAACACCGAGACACACCGCAACCTCGAACGCTTCAGCGAGGCGAAGGTCTCAGCTTCGACGAACGTCAGCCAGTCGCATGCGTAGTTGAGGTTCCCGTTGGGCTCGCCCCAACGGGACCACAACTTGCAGCTACCAAGAACAGCAATCGTAACTGCTCTCCGTTCCCGCTCGTCCGGACGGAAGCCACGACTCGCGCAGCGATGGCCCACTCAGCAACGCAATGCCGAAGAACGAGAACTCCAATCGGCTGTACACATCACGGTGATCTGATCATCATAGCGGCACGTTGTGTCCCCATCTGACCAGCTACTAATCGATTCGGGACTTGTCCCGGACTTGCCAGCGAAAGTGAGTGCACCAGATGAGCGAGTATCAATACGTCCACTTCATCGCCTTGGACGGGCCGCTCAATCAGAAGCAGCTGGACTACATGGCCGCGCAATCGTCGCGAGCCGAGATCACAAAGCGGGAGTTTACCAACGAGTACCATTTTGGGGATTTCAGTGGCAATGCGTTCGAAATGTTGCGCCGAGGCTATGACGTTCACCTGCACTTTGCCAATTACGGAATTCGACGACTCCTGTTTCGATTACCTGCCGGTTTGCCATGGGACCAGGAGACATGGAAAAGGTATCTGCCCGAGGATGGTATGACCTGGCACGCCGACAAGAAGGGAGGCGGTGGCATACTGAAGCTTGATCCGGGGTCGGATGCAGGGACATTTGACAGTTACTACGTGGACCTCGAAAAGACCTTGGAAGAGATCGCCCCAATACGCGACCTCTTGTTAAAAGGAGATCTGAGACCGCTGTATGTGATGTGGCTGGCGATCTCTTCAATCAATTATGCTGAAGAGGCGATCGAGCCACCGTTGCCAGCCGGCATGGACTCATTGCCAGATTGCCTGTTCGCGCTGGCTGACTTTTACGAACTTGACACGGACCTGCTGACCGCCGCCTCGGTAGGGTCACCGCCACTTCTAAAGACAACGAAGGAAGGATCGAATGTTTCCGCATGGCTCGATCGACAGTCCAAGGAAGATCTCAAGAGACTCGCCCAAAGACTGCTGGAAGAGGACCCAGCCAGCGCTCGTGCCGAGACCTTGACGCTCATTCGAAAGGAGTCCTCAGCGGACACTTGGCCCACGGTCGAACTGAATCGAACCTTCAAGGAATTGCAGAACACGGCAACAGAGAGGGAATCGCAGCGAGTCAAGCAGGAGACCGACGCGAAACAAAAGGCCCGAAGCGCCGAGTTGAAGAAACTGGCCGCAGATCCCGAGTCAGTGCTTGCTCAAATCGAGAAACTCGTCAACGAAAAGAAAAGACCAAGCTACAAAGAAGCGGCGCAGTTGCTCATCGACTTGGGCGAGGCACTCGGACCTGATGGCCCAGAGCGAATGCAGGCCGAAGCAACGCGCCTTTCGAAGGCATACCCGACGCTGAAGGCGTTCAAGCAAGAACTGTGGCAACACGGGTTCTTGAAAAAGAAGAAATAATTGATCCGATCGCATCTTTGTGATGAACCAGGCTGCCCAGCCTAAAAGGTTTCCGTTGGACTCGCCCCAACGGGACCACAACTTGCAGCTACCAAGAACAGCAATCGTAACTGCTCTCCGTCCCGGCTCGTCCGGACGGAAGCCACGACTCAGATGCTATTCCTTTGCCCCATCATCAATCCGATTCCAGATCGCTCCGCGATTATATGGCCCAAAGGTCCCCACATAGTAACTGAATCGAAAAACAGGCTTCATCCCTTCGATATAGGCAAGGTTATTCAGCAGCGAAAGAGCAATGCTCTCTGGTGACTCTGTCACATGGCAGCCCAAAAGTACATGCATGTGATTACTCAAGAGGCCAATTCGAGCCAGCCGCCACCCCTTGACCGAGCATGCTCGGACTATCATCTCACGCATGCCAACCAGCACGTCCTCTCGAACCTCATTCCAGTGGCCCGCATTCTCCACGACAACATGCAGCCCATAAACGTACTTCCCGTAATTCCCGATCTGCTCCGCAGCGGGCTCGATGGCCGCATCATGAAACTGAAGTACCTCAAGTTGCTCGGTGACTCGATCGTCGACCATCGGATGCTTCTGCACTTGGCGGGCAACATATTGATCGAGAGTCTCCGAGTTGGCATCGCCAACGCTGCCGACGAAATAATTGCGGCGGAAGATCGATGGGTTCTGGTTCTGAATGAGGTACTGCTATCTCCCTTTGATTGAGCGGACGATTTCAGAAGGGGCGAGATTTGGTCGTGTGCTGACGAAGAACTGAATCGCATTTGACTGCGATTCATGAACTTCAAGGATGCGAACTCCATCGCATTCTGTGGCGACTTTAAGCTGATCCAGCCAATCCGATATCGGCGGCAAGTCAGCGCGACCGAACAACGCCACTGACCAATTCAACTGAAATGCTGCTGTGCAATTCCGTGATTGGTAGATTGGAGTCACTTGAGGCAACCTTAGCACGAAGTCGTGGCTTCCGTCCGGACAAGCCGGAACGGAGAGCGTCCCCTCGCTAATTCTTGTAGCTGCAAGTTGCGGGCTCCGTTGGGGCATGCCCAACGGAAGCCGGACATCGGTTGCGGATTGCCAACATCCTCACACCAAAATCGGCAGCAGCGACGTCGATCCGTGCTGAATCTCGCGCGTCACGATTTGACCGATCAAGGTCGTCGGCGTGCAGTCATCGACCTGGATCTGAGCCAGCGTGCCCGCCAGCCGAGGATTTCCTTCGAAGACCACGATCCGGTCGCAACTGGTACGCCCGGTGAGTTGCAGCGGTCCTGTCGTCGGTGAGGCGTCGCCACGCTTGACCTCGGACTTGCTCAGGCCTTCCACCAGCACTTCCACGTCCGTGCCAATGAACTGAGCGTTGTCCTCAGCGCTGATCTGGTTCTGCAAGTCCAGCATTTCGTTGTTGCGGCGTTTCTTCACATCTTCGGGGATATCGTCCTCGTACATCTCGTGGGCTTTGGTCCCAGGCCGCGGGCTGTACTTGAAGATGAAGCTGTTCTTGAACCGGAATTCGCGGATCAAGTCGAGGCTCTTCTGATGAGCTTCTTCCGTCTCACCGCAGAAACCGACGATGAAATCGCTGGAAACAGCGGCATTCGGCAACGTCGTGCGAATCCGCGAATGCATCTCGCGATAGTCTTCGACGGTGTAGCCGCGTTTCATCCGCTTCAGCATTTCGTTGCAACCGGACTGAGCGGGCACATGCAGGTACTGCGCACACTTGGGCAGGTCGCGAACGGCTCGCAGCAGATCGTCAGACATATCCTTCGGAAAGTTGGTGACAAACTTGATTCGCAGAATGCCTTCGACGTCGTGGATGTATTCCAGCAGATCTGACAGCCGGAACAATCGCCCGTCCTGCGTATGCTTGTAGCTGTTCACCGTTTGACCCAGCAGTGTCACTTCCTTCACGCCCTGGTCGGCCAGCACCTGCACTTCGTGACGGATATCACGTGGCGGTCGACTTTGCTCGGGACCGCGAGTCATCGGCACCACGCAGTAGGTGCAGAACTTGTCGCAGCCGATCACGATTCGCACAAATGCCTGGTAGGGCGATGGACGCATCTCGGGCTCACGCGTTGGATCGTAACTTTGGAAGCTGTCGCTGACCGTCCCTTCCTTACGATCCAAGCTGACCGCCAAGGAGCGTTCGCGATGCTCTCGAGCCGCGTTGATCAAAGTCGGAACTTCGGCAAGCTGACCTGTCCCCACGACCAGATCGACATGGGGCGCTCGCTGAAAGACCAGTTCCTGATCCTTCTGAGCCATGCAGCCCAGCACACCAATCACCTGGTTCGGACGAGTCTGCTTGCTGTACTTCAAACGCCCCAACGCCGAGTAAATCTTGTGCTCGGCATGTTCACGAACACTGCACGTATTGAACAGCACGGTGTCCGCTTCGCGAATATCATCAGTCAGGTTGTAACCCTGCTTGCGCAAGGCTCCCACAACCAGTTCGCTGTCCAGCATATTCATCTGGCAGCCAACAGTTTCGATGAACAGTTTTCCGTTGTGAGGAGTCGTCATAAGTGCAGCCAGGTCAAGTCGGGATATTGCGGACGTCGAGCAGATATTGATTAGCGAGCGCGTTCGATGTATTCGCCGGTTTGAGCATTAATTCGGATCATTTCACCCATTTCCACGAAGGCCGGCACCTGCACGATTTCGCCGTTCTCGACGGTGGCGGGCTTCGTCAGATTGCTCGTCGTGTTACCACGAGAAACGGATTCCGTGTAGATCACTTTCATCACCGCCTGACTGGGAGCGGTCATCCCAATTGGCACTTCACCCCAAAACAGCACGACGCAAACGGCATTGTCTTGCAGGAACCGCGCCTGGTCACCCGCCACATCAGTCGCAATCGTAAACTGTTCGAATGACTCCTGGTCCATAAAGACCAGACCCGACGGATCTTTGTAAAGGAACTCTCCTTCGCCCGTGCGAACGTCCGCCGCTTCCAGACTATCGCCGCTCTTGTACGTGCGATCGAGGATCGTCCCTTTAATCAGGTTCTTCATGCGGCATTTGTAAAGCGCCTGCCCTTTGCCGGGCTTCACAAAATTCACCTCCAGCATATCGTAGGGTTCCCCGTCCAAAATCACTTTGGAACCCTTACGGAAATCGCTGGTATTCAACTGAGACATTAGTCTTTCTTTTCACCTTTCGATACATTGAGCGCACGAACCCAACTGGTCCGCGAACCGATTTTGCCAATTTTTGAGCACCGCAGTATACCAAAAGCGATGCGGGGTTGGAATTCTGGTTGGTAAAGTCTTGCGGGACAAGACTTTCTCGCGTAGCCGACTGAGCCCACCGGCAAAGGATTTCCTTGTTGATTCCAGCCCTCGATCAGGCCGATCACAGTCACGACCTGACGCCGTCCGAACCGACTTGGCACGAATCACTGGCAGCCGCGATTCGAGACCCCCAAGTATTGCTCCAGCGACTCGGATTGCCGCTCGCTCTGCTTCCAGAGACAACGCAGGCCGCGAAACAGTTCAGCGTCATGGTTCCCGAAAGTTACCTGCAACGAATGCAACCGGGCGATCTGAACGACCCGCTGCTTCGCCAAGTCCTACCACTTGGTGACGAGCTTCTCGACGTGCCCGGCTTTCTTCCTGACGCCGTCGATGATCGCTCCGCACGAATCGCTCCGGGCCTGCTCAAGAAATACGCCGGCCGAGCCCTGATGATCCTGACCGGCGCCTGCGCCATTCACTGCCGCTACTGCTTCCGCCGCCATTACCCCTACAACGAAGAACCACGTCGGCTGGAAGATTGGCAACCCGCCTTAGACGCACTCGCCGCGGACGAGTCCATTCACGAAGTCCTCTTGAGCGGCGGGGACCCACTGATCGTTCCCGATCGCCGCCTTAGCGAACTCGTCCATCAACTGGAACAGATCCCACACCTGCAGCGTCTGCGCATCCACAGCCGACTCCCCATCGTCCTCCCCAACCGCGTCTGCCCCGCACTGATCGACCTGCTGACGGAATCGCGACTCACTCCCATCATGGTCGTCCACGCCAACCATCCGCACGAGATCCAGTACGATTGCAGCGACGCACTACGAATGCTCGTCCGAACCGGAATCACAACACTGAACCAATCGGTCCTCCTCGGCGGGGTCAACGACTCTGTCGATGTCCTCCAGGAACTCAGCGAACGCCTGATCAACCTCGGCGTGATCCCCTACTATCTACACCAACTCGATCGAGTCCAGGGAGCGGCCCACTTCGAAGTCGACCAAGCCATCGGCCTCAATCTGATCGAAGAGTTACGCAGGCGACTACCAGGTTACGCAGTCCCCCAATACGTCCAGGAAGAAGCCGGCTGGCCTCACAAGCGGCCTCTCAATCAATAATCACCCGCTGCGATCAAACCTGCTTTAGTCCCGGAGGGACGACCGACAATAGCCCACCGATTCATCGGTGGGTCCCAGGAACGATGTTAAGAGTCACACACCAGCACGCCTAGACCAACATGCGTCGGCCGCCTCTCAGTCAGCAAGAAATCGCAGTTCTCCACCGCCGATCGTTTCACGCAGCGCCGAAGGCGAATGGGCAACGGATTTGTTCCGCCAAGCTACAACCTTGGCACCAACTC
Source organism: uncultured Schlesneria sp. (assembly GCA_966211735.1). Classification (GTDB taxonomy): domain Bacteria; phylum Planctomycetota; class Planctomycetia; order Planctomycetales; family Planctomycetaceae; genus Schlesneria. Next base: position 9,190 of record CBIHQO010000038.1, on the reverse strand, counting down.
AATCTCATACAGCTTCGGCCAGTTCTTCCCTGTCACGAACAAACGATTCTTCGCCTCGTCATACGCGATCCCGTTCAGCACGTCTTCTTTGGTCGCCCGCGTCTTCAACGGATACAGCGTCGCCAGATCGATCCAGCCCACAACTTCACCGGTCTCGGGCGAGATGCGCGCGATCCGATCGGAATGCCAGATATTGGCAAAGATCTCCCCCTTCACATATTCGAGCTCGTTCAACTTGTCGACCTGCCCGCTCGAACTGCGGACTCGCAAGCGCTTCACGACTTCAAACGTCTTCGGATCCAGGAATCGCAACATCGATGTGCCATCGCTCAAGATCAGTCGCTTGCCGTCATGAGTCAGCCCCCACCCGTCCCCCGTGTAATGAAACGTCGACAGGTATTTCATCGTCCGCAGGTCATAGACAAATCCCGTCCGATTCTGCCATGTCAGTTGGTAGATCCGATCGTTCAGGACGGTGATACCCTCGCCGAAGTAACCGGCATCCAGCGGAACATACGTCATCACGCGACCCGTCTTGAGTTCCACCTTACGGAGGTTCGATTCTCCCTGGATTCCGGTCCCCTCATACAGCACGTTGTCGACCACCACCAGGCCCTGAGTGAACGCCTTGGGATCGTGTGCGTATTCGGCAACAACTTTGAAACCAGCCGTCGCAGGTTCGGTACGCTTCAATTGAGCAGCAATGGCAAACCCGACCGCGCTCACGGCCACGACCGCGATGAACAGAAAGCACCAGGCGCGGATCGACATCCATCGCCGTGATCCTGACGGGGCAGAAAACCCATCCATGACGTTGCTCGGCCTCCAGATTAGAGCGCATCCCACCTTAGCTGTGGCGTCCCGCGAGCGAAAAATCGCAGAGTCTAACCCATCTTTCCACGCGACACGTAAGTGCGACCCGCACTAACTCGACAGGGCATCAGTAGATACTGTGACAATCGCGCCGCCGCCCGTCTAGAGGAAGCTGCTCCGCCTGGCCACATCCAACGTGGCCAGCGACGGGGCCGAAAGGCACCGAATCCCGCCGCGACATCAGCCGTAAATCCACCCGGCAAAAGTGGTAACGAACCGGGCTCCTGATCCTTCCTTAGCCTACCCGAATTGACACTATTTGACCTATCTCTATAATCTGAAGCACTTATTGAACTTCGCCTTCATGTGCCGCACGCGGCTCGAAGGATGGGAGATTCGTTGTTTGACAGCAAAGGGACATGACATGGCCGGCAAGGTGTTGGAATTCACGGACGCCAATTTTAAGACGGAAGTACTTAGCTCACAAGACCCTGTGTTGGTTGACTTCTGGGCTCCCTGGTGCGGTCCTTGCAAGATGATTGCCCCCGCCATCGAAGAATTGGCCAACGATTACTCTGGTCGTGTTCGCATCGGCAAGGTAAATACGGACGATAATCCAGGCGTTCCCACCGAATACCGAATCAGCGGCATCCCCACCGTCATCCTGTTCAAGGGTGGCCGGGAAGTGCAGCGTTTCGTCGGTTTGACGCAAAAACCTAAGTTGGCACAGGCGCTGGAAGGCCTGTTGTAATATGAAGTTAAGATCGGCTCGGACAGTTACCGAGCCGATCGTTTCGTGATCTGATCAGGCACGCATGGATTCGCGTGTCCTACTGGGAAGGATCCCTCTCATGGAAGAGCGGAAGACCGGCATCTCGCCGCAGCGTATCGGTACGCCTGCTGAGCATCCTCACCCGGAATCACGTCCGTTCTCCTTAAATGGCAGCGAGTTACGGATCGACTCGCCTCATCTTCCGACCCCACTCGGTAGTTCCGCAGCCCAAACTTTGGCTGCTCCGGCACGCCCCAATTCCCAGCTCCTGCTCGAATCCGTCAAGATTCTCGAGCAATTGCAGCAGCAGGACGCGGACCTGGTCCAGCGTCAGGCCCTGATGGAAGACCGGATCGCCGCCTTTGAAATCGAAAAGCGACAATTCCTCGCCGAGCAACTGGAACAGGAGGCCGCTCTCGAACAGCAACGACTGAAGCTCGCCGACGACGAAGCCGAACTCGCGGGACGCCTCGCCGACGCGCAGGACATTCTGCTGCAGATCGAGGCCGCCCGAATTGCGTTGCAGCAAGAACGCGCCGACGTGGAACGACAACGAGCAGCCTTGCGAAACGAGTTGCTGGCCGAATTGCAGCAGGATCGCGACGCCGTCGACACCACGCGCCAGCAACTGGATGCCGAAGTCGCACGCGTGCAGGGGCTGGGTGCAACCCTCGAACAGAAGCTCCACGAAGCGACCGTCGAAGCCGAGCGACTCGTTCAGTCCGAACGCGAACGACTTTGGCAGGTCCTGATCACAGAATGGGAAGAACGCCGCGCCCAATTCCAAAGCGAACACGATGCCTGGCTGGTGACCGTGGATGCGGAGAGGGTCGAGATCGAACGTGAAAAAGCGTTTTACGAAGCCGCCGTTCGCAACGCTGAAGCCGACTTCTCTCAAGCTCGGTTAGCCCAAGAAAGCGAACTACAGGCACTTCGCGAAGAACAACTTGGCGCACTGCAAAATGAACGTGACCAGATCATTCAACGCATCCAGGCCGAGCGGGAAGAATGGGAACTGGCCTACAAGCAGCAGCACGCCGATCTCCAAGCCGCCAGCGACGAATGGAACAAGACTCGATCACTTCAGTTGAACGAGTTGCAGGGCGAACGCGCCGTCATCGAAAACCGCATCCGCTTCCAACAGGAACACCTCGAAAAACTGCGATCCGATCTGGAACGATCTCAGAACGAGCATCGCCGCGAACGACAGATCGAACGACAACGCATCGAAGACGATAGCCGCCAAGTCGTCCGACGCATGCGACAGATCGACCTCTATCGCGCCTCGATCGATGAACGTGAAAAGTCACTGGAACGCGAACGCGACGTCTTGGAAAAATCACGCCGCGCCTTCTCGAGCAACGCCGACATCGACCGCATGAACCTGCAGCGCGAGCAAAACGCGTGGCAGACCGAGCGACAGGTCCAGCAGTCGGAATTGCTGCGGCAGCAGGAGCTGTTCACTTCGCATGCCGAAAACCTGGAAAGCCGCCGCATACGCCTCGAACGTCTGCGAACCGAACTCGAAGACACGCACCGCTCGACACTCGAAATGCGATTGGCGGTCGAAGAAGCCTGGGTCGAATTGACACAAAAGGCAGGGCAGGAAGTCGCCCGCGAACGAGTGGAACAAGTCCGCAACACGCTGGTCGGCTACTACCGGCAACTGCACGAAGGGATTGTCGAACAACGTCGCGAGCATCTCGATGCACAGACGAAATTCGAACGACTTCGCGCCGAGTTCCACGACGAACGTCAAAAGCTGATGGAATGGATCTCGACTCGCGATCAGGAACTCAAGATCGGCGAAGAGCGTTTGCGACTGGAAGCAAGTGACGCCGCCATGCGCGACAGCGCCTGGCAAGCCGCCCGGGATCGCTGGATGCAGGAAAAGGCCGAAGCCGAACAAGTGATCCGCAAACTGCTCGCCGAGTTGGGCAATCAACATCGCGACCCGCTGCTGGCACTCAACGAACTCAGTTCACTCGGAATGACCGCCTTCGCCACAGCCGGAACCGAACTGATCACCACTCCACAGCCCAACATCATCGACTGATCCGGTCGGGTGCGTGCCGTCTTCGAAACGCACCATGATTCCAGCGATGGCCTTGATAGCACACGTGTGCCACGGTTTTGGAGTCCTCGACAAAGCCGTGTCTTCTCCCGACATCACGCCCGATCAAACGGAAACGCAATCACCTCCGACAAGTGCGTCGCCCCCAAGGCGAGCATGATCAAGCGGTCCACGCCCAACGCGTTTCCCGCACAAGGCGGCAACCCGGCTTCCATCGCATCGAGCAACCGACTCTCCGCCGGTAACGGTCGCAAACCCGCCGCGGCCCTGACGCCAAGCTGCTCCTGAATCCGCTGCCGCAGCACCGCTGCATCCGTCAGCTCGTGATAGCCGTTACAAAGCTCAACGCCATCGATATACAACTCAAACCGCTCTGCCACACTCGGCTCACCACCCGACGTTCGCGCCAACGCAGCCTGGCTGGGCGGATAGTCGAGTAAGAACGTGGGCCGTTCGCGACCTAATTCCGGTTCGACCAGTTCCGCCAACAACCAGTTCAACCAGCCATCGCAGTCGTCATCTGCCAGAGACGGCGGCGCAACGAGCTGATGTTTCGTGGCCAGGACCTTCAATTCACTTGTTGACGCCCCCAGCACCCGCCGTCCCGCATACCGTTCGAACGCGTCATCATAAGCCAGACGCTCAAACGGCTGCGACGAAAGCACCCGCGTCCCAAATTGGCTGCGGCGTAATCGCCACTCCTCCAAGATCTCGCTCTCTGGAAACTCCGCTGCGACTTCGGCAACACAGCGTACTAACGCTTCTGTCAAACTCATCTGATCATGATGGTCATCGCCCACGCGATACCATTCCAGCATCGTGAATTCGGGATTGTGCCGCTGGCCCACTTCGCCATTGCGAAAGACCTTCCCCAACTGATAAATCGCCGTCGCCCCTGCCACCAGCAGTCGCTTCATCGCAAACTCAGGAGACGTCTGCAAGTATCGAAAATCAGCAGGCCGCTGCCAGTCTTCGGCCCGCGGCAAAAATGCGGCGACAAACGGCTCCAGCCAGGCATCCACGACAATATCTTGCGACAGCAGGGGCGTCTCGACTTCGAAGTAGCCAGCCTCATCAAAGAATCGGCGCATCGCCTTCAGCAGTAAAGCTCGCTGTCGTAATGTCGTCAGCGATGCTGTCGGATGAAAATCAGACATGAATTGCTTCAGCTCTGCGGTCGGTGGCTGTGGAGAATCACGATCACACTTATATTCAATCGCACTCAGGATTGTTCTTGCGATTCCTGTTTCCGCTCCAGCAACCGGCGGTTATACACACCAATCGCGTCCTTCCTTCTCAACATGCCCAGCAGCGCACTCGAATCATCTCCCTGCACGACGGGAAGCTCGTCCAGATTCAGCTCGGTGAAACGCTCCAGTGCCGTATTCAAGTCGTCATCGGGAACGACGCAGATGATGTTCGTCGTCATGATGTCGCGGGCCACCGCCAGTTTCCAAAGAGCTTCGTCGTAGAGATACGATCGCACATCGTTCGTGGAAAAGATCCCGACCAGCCGATCCTGCCCATCGACGACCGGAAAGTAATTTTGAGCCGATTCCGGCAGCATCCGCAGAATCTCATGCAGCGACGTCGATTCGCTCACCGGCTTCCGTGTCTTGAGCGGCACGTCCGAGACACGAATTCCCTCCAGCACATCGATCAGGAAGTCGCCTCGATGAGCCGGAGACTCCAATCGAGATGCCACCTGCTTTTCGTACAGCGACCAGGGGCGACCGAGCACGAAACACAAAGTCGACACCCACATCGTCGGTAGCAGCAGTTTGTAGTCGCCGGTCATTTCCGACACCATGATGATCGTTGAAATCGGTGCATGAGCACACCCCGCGAAGAACCCCGCCATTCCAACGATCGCATAAATCTCAGGTCGCGGCACCAGATCTGGCCACAACTCATGAAAGAAGGTTCCCACCGCACCGCCAATGCAGCCGCCAATCACCATCGATGGCCCAAAGACTCCGCCGGATCCTCCAGAACCAATCGTCAGCGACGTCGTCACAATCTTTACTAAAGCCACCGCCAGCAGCAGCCAGACTCCCATGCTCCCACTGTCCTCCACGGCCGACTGCAAAGTCCCATAACCCGTGGCGAGGACCGCGAGGGCCCGTTCGTCCTTCCCCGTCAGATAATAGAGCGCCATTCCGCAGCATCCCGCGGCCGCGGCTCCGATCATCGGCCGCAAGTGAGGAATGATCGGTAGCTTCTTGAACTGATGGTGAGTCCCATAAAAGAACTTGATGTAGACGATTCCGACCAGCACCAGGATGAACGCGAGCACCGTCAGCGGCAACAGTTCCGCCGGCGATGCCACCGCATAGTTCAGGTGGCTGCCAAACAATGGTACGAACCGTTGATCCGCGGGAAGGAACAGCGAGAAGACGCTGTAACCGATGATCGACGAGATCGCTGCCGGAACGATCACGTCGGATTCAAGGTCAGCATCCCGGTACAGGATCTCTGCCGCAAACAAGGCTCCCGCCAGCGGTGCTCGGAAAATCGATCCCACACCCGCGCCCATCCCAGCCGCCAGCATGATCCGTCTGTCGCGAGCTGAAAGCTGAAGTTGCGTCGCCAGGAACGAACCGAAACCGGCTCCGATTTGTGCAATCGGTCCCTCGCGTCCCCCCGAGCCGCCCGTCCCAATCGTGATGGCCGACGTGATCATCTTGATCACCGGAATGCGCGCTCGAATAAATCCCCGCTTCTGATGAAACGATTCGATCGCCGCGTCGGTACCGTGCCCCTCCGCTTCCGGTGCAAATGTATAAACGATCACACCAGAGACCAGACCGCCGCCCGCCATCACCGCCACGATCAGCCACGGAGACAGCGTTCGCTCCTGATGTGGAAAGATGGAGTGTTCCCCCGCCGGTTCCTCGGGAGTGTATCCTGCAACTCGAGCGAGCGTGAAATGCAAGACCGACTGACTGGCAACCTGAAATGTAATCGCCCCCAGACCCGCGACGATGCCGATCAGCGTGGAGAGCACGAACCATTTCCCCGACGACTTCAAGTCGAGGGCAACAAACAAGTTTCGCAGACCAGTTTGCCATTCCGCAGGCATCTTCAACTCCATTGATTCAGCAAGCATTTCGGCGCGGGGCGATTATAGGCCCAGTGAACTCACCACGCCTTTAACGATGGTCCGACTTGCAGAGAAAAAAGAAAAATGTCTCAAAAGTGGCAGGAACTGATGAACAACCGCATTCAAAAAAAGCACTGTGCCTGAACCAACTTAGCGCAAGACAGAAAATTCTCAGATTTTCCGTGTAAGATTTTGGTCGCTCGCGGAGCTTTATTGCAGGAAAGGATGCGGATGCCATCATCCCCCGAAACGCGGCTCAGCCTGATCGGGCGATTTCAAACGGCCCGAGATGAAGCGGCGTGGGCTGAATTTCTCATCGTTTACGAGCCGCTGGTTTTAGGGTTGCTGCGCAAAGACGACCAACGTGAACAAACCGACATCGATGAAGCCGCAACTGGGATTAGCGCTGAAGATCTGGAAGGGTTGGGCGAAATGACCCTGACAGAATTGACTATCCGGGCCACCGAGTTCCAACTAAGATAGCGATCTGAAATGCACTCCCTGCGCCAAAATCATGTACACAACGACTGGCCCGCGCGCCGTTCCGGTGTCGTGGCGATTCGCGAACTGTCGCTGATCCTGATCGTGCCGATCGGCCTCTGGATGATCAGCCTCGCAATGACTGGTGTTGAGGACAATTCCAAAGCAGCCGTTCGGGTACCGGCACGTCCGGTTTACAATATCTCTGTCGAACCCGACGAACGGCATATGTGGGTCTATCGATTTCGAGAAGATCTGGTGCGCATCAACCTGCTGTCAGGTGTCGTCGAGCAATCCCTCTCAATACCCGGAGTGCAACTTGCCGCTGTCGCACACAGTCGCGATCACTCCAGCGCCTTGCTGTGCGGTGCCGATGGAACCCTGGTCTTGTTCCGCAATGGGGAAGCGGTGAAAGCACACAACTTTGCTCCTGACGCAGGCTTCGACGCCGCCGTGTCTGACGACGGTGCCGTGGCCATCACGGCGACCCAAAATGGCCAATTCCGCGGATGGCGAGAGCAGGGGGGCGAGATCCAGGAATTCGCTTTTAACCTGGCCTCGAATTCCGTCGTCTTGCGAATCGGTTTGAGTTCCACAGGACGACGGCTGTTTTTTGCGAAGGGGGGCGGAATCGTCTCGTTCCGGAACCTCGAATCACCTGATCATGACGAAACGACGTTGAACGTGGGGGGCGAATGCGTCGCCTTCGCCTGGAGTCGCGATGACCGTCACTTCGGAGTCGTGACCAGAGATTCGCAGAGTCGAATCTACGAGATGGCCACGGGACGCGTCGTGCATCAGGGCCTGCTGGATGACAATTCACAACAATTCACGGAGGGCAGTATCGCGTCGATCTCACCCGATGGATGGCGGATGGCCGTGTCAGCACCAAGGTCCTGTGAGGTTTACCTGTGGGATTTCGAAGCCACAGAGCCAGTCCGACAATTGAAAGGTCACACTTGCACCGTTCACACCATGCAGTTCTCGCCAGATTCGCAGCGACTCTATTCCGGCAGTTACGATGGCACGATCCGTGAATGGTCACTGAAAACATATTCGCAACTACGCGTCATTGATTGAACCGCCGTTCAATCGGTCGTTTTCGGTTCGCCTGCCAACTCGCAGATCCGGTCCACAAGCTTTTCGAAACCGATCGTCCCTTTGACAAGAAAGTCCAGGGCACCCAGCCGCTTGGCTTCCGCGATGGTTTCTTCATGGGTATCGGTCGAATACATCACAATCCGCACGTCCTTCAGCTCAGCGTGCTCCTTGATCGTTTTGAGCACGGTCAGCCCATCCATTTCGGGCATGTTGACATCGAGCACCAGCAGCGACGGCTTGCGGAGGTGCAGCATCGCCAGCGCTTCGGCACCACCGGTGACGGAGACGGATTCGTGCCCGGCGTAGCGGAGCAGACGTTCGAGGCCGGCCCCCATGTCCTTCTGGTCGTCAACAATCAGGATCATCGTTCCTCACATCTTTTCGATATGCTCGACATCAAGAATCGGCTGTCCGACTCGCGGAGCGGATTGATACGGAACACGGATGGTAAATGTGGTGCCGTCTTCGACGGTCGAGATGACTTCGATTCGTCCGCCGTGCGATTTGGCGACTTCGCGGGCGATGTAGAGGCCCATCCCGATGCTTCCGGGTCGATTTTTTTGAGGGTGGTCGGCGCTGGCACCCCGAATCAGGGGGTCGAAGATTTTGGGGAGTTCGCCGGGCGGAATCGGATCGCCGCCGCTATGAACACTGATAACGACATCTGAACTTGTGCCACTGATGGAAAGCGTCACGGGAAAATCAGGCGAGCCGTGTTGGACGGCGTTACCCAGGAGGTTCGAGATCGCCTGGCGAATGCGGTCGGAATCCCACCGGCCCTTCACTTCGCCGTTAGTGTGGAACTCGATCAGGCGTTTCGGGTGGGCGGCGCGGAACTCTTCAATCA
>CBIHQO010000037.1:0-16775 GCA_966211735.1 uncultured Schlesneria sp. | reverse complement strand
CGTTCTTTGTTTCTATTTGTGGGTGGTGGTGCTTCCCCAACCCCCCCCCCACCCTACTTCAAGAACGTAAGACACCATCGCATCTCAACAGCGCTGTGGAAGATTCGCCCCATTTTTGAAAGAGCTCATTCTCGTCGGGGATCTTCTGCAGATACCAGATCCGCGCCGTTAGCGATTGTCCCGATGACGCGATTGCCTGGCGCGAGGAGGTTGCGTGCAGGGTCGGGAGTCACGCCGTGCTCCCATTGCACGACGCAGAAGTCGGCGTGGTTCTGGTCCGCAATCTCGCCGAGTAACGCGTGACGACCGTTGCTGGTGCCCAGCTTGAGAATCTCCAGATGAGAGAGATCGGAGTGCTGGTTCGCCAGGAACTGCAGTTCCGCAAACAGGCTGAGGTCCGGGTTCGAGGCCCGGCTGTCGGTGCCGATCGCCACCGAGCCACCGAGTTCGATCAATCGCCGCCATGGATGCGGTGAATGTCCGAATGCGGAGTGAGTTCGCGGGCAATAGACCAGCGTCATTTGCGGTTGCCGGGCGAGGAATTGCAGATCATTTTCTGTGAGGTAATTCCCATGCACGACCAGCGACCGCGGACACTCGGCAAGGATCTTGAGGTAATCCGCGGGCGTTTTCCCGCCAAACAGTCCGTCACGCCAGATGCCGAAATCAGTCAGCATCTCGCGAAACTCGCCCGTCGCGTCCGCCAGCAGTTCCAGTTCTGCGGGGGTCTCGGCCAGATGCATCGCCAGCGGCGATCCAGCTGCTTTGGCAATGTCGACTGCTCGTTGAAGCAAATCGGGGCGAACGCTGTAGGGGGCGTGCGGGCTGAGTCCGAACAGATTCGTATCGGACTCTGGCCACTCTTTGGCAATGATGGATTGAGCAAGTTCACTTTGCGCGGCCACACGTTCGTCACCCAGCCCTAACAGTTCTTGGAAGACAACTCCCGAGAATTGGCTCGCTACGTAATCCGTGACGCCCCAACCCGCCGTCGCGATATCACCGATGAGCGTAGTTCCCGATCGAACACTCTCTTGAACACCGCGCCGAATGGCCTCGGGAACGCTGGTGGGATGTTCGCGTCGATGAGTGACGACCGATCGAATCCAATCTGTGAAGCGACCGGCCGTGGGAATGGGCTGCTCAAGCAGGCTGAATTCCAGGTGTGTGTGCGCGTTCACCAAGCCGGGAATCAGGGCGACGGAACCAAGTGAAATGGCTGCCGCAGTGCGTCCGGATTCAATTTCCATCAGTCGACCGTCAGCAATGTGAACAGTGACGTTTTGCCGGACGACGTCCTCGTTCACGAACCAGTCCACGTGATATGACTGATATGTTTGCGTCATCGCCCACCGTGTCCGATCCGTATTCTTAATTTCAGGACGGAAATGGCTTTCCGTCGATCAATCGCTGCCGACGTCATTGTAACGGTGGGCGATCTGTCGTCGCGAGGCACGTCGGTTGCATGCAGATTCGTTGAAACAGGAATCGGCCTTCGCATGGGCGAGCCGACTGATACACTATGGGCTTGCAGGATCAAGAATCGTAGTTCGCCTTGGATCGAAAACGGGACGCGGTTGACGATCGGCCTAAGCACCCGTGCTCAATACCTGAGCAAAGTGGGGATGTTGGGCGAAGTTGAATAATACGAGGAGTTTGCACGATGCGAATTTGGCCGGGCAGGCCTTCACCCCTGGGGGCCACCTGGGACGGGAAGGGTGTCAACTTCGCTGTCTTTTCGGAACGCGCGACTCAAATCGACCTCTGCTTGTTTGATTCTCCCACCGCTGTTCGCGAGTCCTACCGCATCCCCTTGCCCGAGCAGACTGATCAGGTCTGGCATGGCTACTTACCCGATGCCCGGCCCGGCCAACTCTACGGCTATCGTGCTCACGGGCCGTATCAACCTCACAAGGGAAACCGATTCAATGCGAACAAGGTGTTGCTGGATCCCTATGCGAAGGCAATCGGTCGCGACCTGATTTGGACCGACGCGGCCTTCGGATACAAGATCGGCGACCCCGCTCACGATCTCAGCTTTGATGAGCAAGACAATGCCGCCACCGCTCCATTGGGTGCCGTGATCAGCAACGCCTTTCGCTGGATGGGCGATGAACGTCCGAAAGTCCCCTGGCACAAGACGATCATCTATGAAGTTCACGTGAAAGGGTTCACATTCAAGAGCCCCTGGATCCCACGTGAGCATCGCGGCACCTATGAAGGACTCGCCAGTGAAGGCGCCCTGCGTCACCTGCGATCGCTCGGCGTGACGACGATCGAACTGCTCCCTGTCCATCATCACATTGATGAACGGTTCCTGTTCGATGCAGGACGCAAAAACTATTGGGGCTACAACACACTGGGCTTCTTTGCGCCAGATGTCGGACTCGCCTCCGACAGCCAGCCGCAAGCTACGGTGAACGAATTCAAGCGGATGGTCCGCACGCTGCATCGCAACGGCTTCGAAGTGATCCTCGACGTGGTCTATAACCACACCAGCGAAGGAAATCACCTTGGCCCCACGTTGTCGATGAAGGGTCTCGACAATGCCGCCTACTACCGCCTGGTCCACAATGATCCTCGCCACTACATGGATTACACGGGCTGTGGCAACACGCTGAACATGCAGTCGCCTCGCGCGTTGCAACTGGTCATGGACAGCCTGCGCTACTGGGTGCAGGAAATGCACGTCGACGGCTTCCGGTTCGATCTGGCTGCGGCGCTCGCTCGCGAAGCCCACGATGTCGATCGGCTGGGTGGCTTCCTGGACATCATCCATCAAGACCCGATTCTGTCGCAGGTGAAGCTGATTGCCGAGCCGTGGGATGTGGGCCCCGGGGGCTATCAGGTTGGTAACTTCCCCGTCCTGTGGACTGAATGGAATGGGAAGTACCGCGATTGCGTACGACGTTTCTGGCGTGGCGATGGACATACCGCCAGCGAATTCGCCACGCGGCTATGTGGCAGCAGCGACTTGTACAAGCATAATGGTCGGCGACCGTATGCCAGCATTAACTTCGTGACCTCGCACGACGGCTTCACGTTGCAGGATCTGGTCAGCTACAACCACAAGCACAACGAGGCCAACGGCCAGAACAACGAAGATGGCGACAACCACAACATCAGTTGGAACTGTGGTGCCGAAGGGGCGACGCTGGATCCCGACGTCCTCGAAATGCGCGAGCGACAAAAGAAGAACTTCATGGCCACCCTGCTCTTCTCACAGGGTGTTCCAATGATTCGCAGTGGCGACGAATTCAGTCAGTCGCAGGGAGGCAACAACAACGCCTACTGTCAGGATTCGCCGATCAGCTGGCTGCGCTGGAAACTGACCGAGCGCGAGACTTCCTATTTTGAATTCGTTCAGAAAGCGATCAAGTTCTGGAGCGAGCAGCCGGTGCTGCAGCGGCGTCAGTTCTTTCAAGGACGCGCGATTCGTGGTGAGGCTGTGCGTGACGTTGTCTGGCTGACGCCACTCGGAGTCGAGATGACCGACAGCGATTGGCACAAGCACTACACACGCTGCCTGGGGATGCGGATGGAAGGGCAGATGGTCGACGAGATCGACGAGCGCGGCAAGCACATCACCGGCGATACACTTCTGATCCTGTTCAACTCGCACAACGAGCCGATTCCATTCCGACTGCCACCGCACGCCCCGAACGAATACTGGCATCCGGAACTCGATACGGCTATCGAATCGCAGAAGTCGCGGATGTACGCCGACGAGCCATACCCTTTGCAGGCCAACTCCATGGCCGTCCTCAAACTGGGCCGACAAAAGCGATCCCTCTTGCCAATGCTGACTTGAGGCATCGGGAGCTGGCACTCTGGCCGTTCGCGGCTGATAGGCACCGCCGCTTAGTTACGGTGTGCCGAGTTCACGCTCGGCATGGACGATCACGGGTGCGCCGCGCTGCGCCCGCACGCGGACCCATTTGACCACGTGCTCCCAGTTTTCTGAAACGCACGCACCCGAAGCCATACAACGATAAATCGCTCTACATCAACGAAATATCGTCGCACAACGATTTATCGTCTCTGAACGAGAATCAATTAATAATCTGCAAACGTTTACAAATAAAGAGGATGCGACTTTATTATTTTGTGGAACGAGAAGTGAAATGTAAGCAGTCAACACAGCAATTTCGCTGTGTCCTCATTTTGTTCTGGAGCCCTCAATCATGGTCTCGACGCTGTATCGCAACCTGTTCTTCGCCTTACTGGTTACCACAATCCAAGCGGGTTTTCAGACCACGACGATTGCCGGCGAGCCTGTCAAAGTTCACCACAAGACCATCAAGATCGGTGAACTGGACATTTTCTATCGTGAAGCCGGACCGAAGGACGCTCCCGTCGTCCTGTTGTTACATGGCTTCCCGACCAGTTCACAGATGTTTCGCAATTTGATTCCCGCACTGGCCGACAAATATCACGTGGTTGCTCCCGACTATCCGGGCTACGGCCATAGCTCGATGCCGGCTCATGACAAATTTGAATACACCTTCGATCACCTCGCTGATGTCGTCGATGAGTTCACGCAGAAGCTGGGCCTGGGCAAGTATGCGATCTACGTCCAGGACTACGGTGCTCCCGTCGGCTACCGCCTGGCGGTACGCCACCCAGAACGGATCACGGCCATCGTCGTCCAGAACGGGAACGCGTATGACGAAGGATTGGACAACGACTTCTGGAAGCCGGTGAAGGCGTATTGGAAGGAACCGAAGAGCAAGGAGAAACGGGATGCTTTGCGTGCCCTGCTGACGTACGATGCGACGAAGTGGCAATACACCGAGGGAGTTAAAAACGTCGACCTTGTTAGCCCGGACGGGGCCGCCCACGATCAATTTCTGCTTGATCGTCCCGGTAATGACGAAATTCAACTCGACATGTTCCTCAGCTACGGCAGCAACCCGCCTCAGTATCCTGCCTGGCAGGAATACTTTCGCAAACATCAACCCCCAATGCTGATCGTGTGGGGCAAGAACGACAAGATCTTTCCAGCCGCTGGAGCTGAACCCTACAAGCGCGATCTCAAAACACTGGAGTTCCACCTGCTGGACGCCGGCCACTTCGCGTTGGAAACCGAAGGGGACACGATTGCCAACTTCATGCAACAGTTTCTAGGCAAGTACGTTTTAAAGAAGTGAAGAAGCGGTGCAATGCAGGTCGCATACTCTGTGTGCGGCCTGCACGTGCAGCATGCTTGTGACCTGCCGAGTCGGTCGCTCGTCGGTCATACGATCACGTCCGCATTCTTGTGGGCTCCGCGAATGACCCGCCGGAAGGCGTGCGCTTCTTCGTCAACCAGGTCTTCGCATTTCTCGGTCTCCATGAACATCCCGGCCGGTTGAGCAGACTCGGTCCAGGCGTGCAGTCCTGGCGGATGACGATCACCGAACTGCGCGTACAGCAAATGATCGAAGTCGGCCCGATCATGCAGTTCACCATCGTGGATGTGGACGGTCGGAAAGAAGAGTTGCTTGGAATTGATTCGCGGAAACTCGAAAGCCATCGGGTGAACCTTCTGATGGCCTTGTTTCAACTTGAAGACGGCGAATCCAAAGTTCTTATAGCGAGGAATCTTTTCCCACGTCCCCTCCGGCAATCGAAAACGCTCGTCCAGCCGTGCGAAATCGGCGATCGACGGAACAAACGATGCCTCGAACGAACCGACGCTGACTACCTTCAATGACTTTGTAGGACCGCCGCCAAATCCTCCCATACCGGCCAATCCTCGCCCAACCGTACTGGGGAATCCAGATTCCATGTCTTTGAAGAAGTCAGCGTATTTTTCCAGGTCGATGAATCGAACACCGTCCTCTGCCGTGTGACGCGGGACTGGAAGCGGCAGGATCATCGCCAGATCTTGCGACGCTTCGAACTTCATTTCGTACACCAGAAACTGCAGCGACTTGTCGGAGTCGCGAGCAAAGATCTTGGTCCCGACGACGTGCTGGACTTTCTTTGAGAAACAACACATGGCAAATCCCCTTAATGCGCAAAAAGGATTTAAACTTCTGACTGGGCCTCAAATGACTGGTCTACGCGGAAATTGCTTTCTCAGGCCAGTTCTTCACTGCACCGGCCGCTTCGTGAACGAGCGGATCGATCAAGGTCGATAGAGTTTTATCTTTCTGATCGTGATCGGTATTGAACAGCACCGCCCAGTTCAAACCATCGTGGCGGCGGACGAGTAGCGTTGAGGTTCCCGAGATCAAACCTGAGTGGAACGTGTTGGCTCGGCCTGTGTTGCCGAGAGGCCGAACGCTCCAGCCGCAGCCGTAATAGAGATCTCTTGGTTTGCCTTCCGCATCGAATCCCGGGCCGCCTTCAGGGCGAGCCCACATCGTCTGAATCGACTTTGCACTGAGCAGTGGCGACGCATCGGGCTTGTCGAACGCTGCTGCGAATCGTGTCAGGTCGATGGCCGATCCGATCCAGCCGCCGTGCGCTTCATACCCTTCCACATTCTCGGCCCCGTAAACCTGCGGTACCTTCTCGCCCAGCTTCGATCCGTTAATCGCCGTACTCTCTCGGTGTTTCGAGTCGTAGTAGCAGACTTCGCCTTGCGCGAGGTCTCCCTTCCAGGCTCGGCCCAGTTGCATCCGCGTGATCCCGACCGGAGCCAGCACGTGCTGTTTCACATACGCTTCGTAATTCTGACCGGTCGCGTGATCGATCAATCGGCCCAGGATCAGATAGTCGACGTTATAGTAGGCGTAGCGAGTGCCAGGATCGAAATCCAATGGCAACGACAGAGTATAGCGGATCACATCGGCCGGGGTGGCGGGGAGCGGTTTGTCGACGAACTTCGAGATCTGGCGCAGCTTACCGATCGGATCGAATGACTTCTCGCGATCCCAACCGCCGCTGTGCTGCAGCAGTTGCCTGACCGTGATCGCGAGTAATCGTTCGTCATGCTTCTCCGGCAGCCAGTCTTTAGCAGGCAGGATGTCGAAGACGCGATCGTCCAGCCCGAATTTCCCCTGCTGCACCAATTGCATCACGGCGACGGCCGTGATTGGCTTGGAGATACTCGCCAGACGAAACAACGAGTCCGGTTGCACGGGTCGCTGCGTTTCTTTCTCGGCGAATCCAAATCCGCGAGCATAAATGAGCTGCGAATGTCGCGTCACCGCGAGCACCCCACCTGGCACATCATGTTGCTGCAGGAATTCGGTCATCAGGTGATCGAAGGGAACGAGATCAGGATTCGCCATCCCGGTCACCGCTAGTTTGGAATCTTTTGTCGCACTCACCTCGTCGGCCGCGCCAGCCAACGACGACGCTGTGATCGCAGTACCGATAGCAGTGGCGACGGTCTGAAGTGCTGTCCGACGGCTGACGACGTTTCGCATGAGCTTCCTTTTTGAAGACGCGATATTGTGACTCGCCTGCCGGTCAACGACAACGTGTCGACAGGTTCGCCAGGAGAGGATTTCCTGGATATCCTGCGTTCAGTCGGCAAAGCACAATGAGGCGAGGCATGCGTGACTTCTTCCACGGCTGGCGACGAAAAGTTGGCTGTGCGCTGTTGCTGGTCGCGATCGGCCTCTGCATCCTCTCGGCGCGAAGCCAATTGGTGGAAGACACCATCTCTATTTCCACAAGCACCGGATCGCACCTGCTGACATCACTCTATGGGCGACTGATCTGGGAAGCGTCAAAGAGCAGATCAGACGACTTGTTCCTCTGGAATTCCCAATATGCTGACTACGATTGGCTCTCTCCCTGGGCAAGAGAGGGCTTATTTCCGACTTGTGAATTCGCGGGCTTTGAGTATGGCAGTCGTGCCCCTGAGGTTGCTCGCGCAAAGGGATATTACGGCTGGGTCATCATTCCCTACTCCTGGCCGATCATTCCCACTACGTTACTCTCGGCCTATCTGATCGTATCAGGAAAGCGTGTCATCAAGGCAACCCCAGCACCACTCTGAGTTGATTTGTCATCAACTCCTGTCCGCCGAGAAACTGCACGCCGATCTCGACTGCATACAGCGGTGGTCCGGTCCAACTGTCAGGGCGAATCTTGACGAGGTCTTTCAATGTCGTCAGTACGACTTCCGCTGACACCCCTCGGGCTCGTTCGGCCAGAGCGTCGAGATCCGCAGCCTGATAGTGATGATGATCGGGAAAGACCTTCAGCTCTGCCGTCGCGCCAATGGTGGCAAGTGTCCGACGAAAACCATCCGGATTGCCAATTCCGCAGAAGGCAAATCCTGGCTGGGTGGCAGCCCAAGTCACAGGTTGGACGCCGCCGTCCAGACCGACGAGTCTGGTGGGGGCGAATGCGATCTCAACACAATCAGGCGTGCCGCGAATTCGCTGTAGCTCAGCCTTAATCGTCTGCCTCTCCGCCGCGGTGCATTGATCCGCGCGAGTGATCACGATCAGATCAGCGCGTCTTAGGCCCCATTTGATTTCGCGCAGCAGGCCGCGCGGGAGTACATGATTGAATCCCCAGGGCTGCAGTGCGTCGATCAGCACGACATCCAGATCCCGATGCAGTCGGCGATGCTGAAAGCCGTCATCGAGAATCAGCACGTTACAGCCACACTCCTGCACCAGTCGCCGACCCGACGCCACGCGATCGCGCTGCTGCAGGTGCGGTACGTTGGGACACAATCGATCGAGGACCATTTTCTCGTCGTTGCCTGCGGGTGTTTTCGCATCGGACTCTTGCTCCAACGAGCGATATCCACGACTCAGCAATCCGGGACGATGGCCTTCCTCGACCAGCCAGTTGGCCAGCCACGCGGCCGTTGGCGTTTTGCCTGTCCCGCCGGTCGTGATGTTTCCCAAACTGATAACCGGCACGGCGACCTGCTGGATGGAGAGCCAGCGGCGATCATACGCCAGGTTCCGCAGATGCATCACAGAGGCATAGCCCCACGATCCGACCGACAATGCCCCGCGCAGCAGGGTGGCCCCGACATCGCGTCGACGCCCCGAAAGCAACTCGTGGATGGCCGCTTCGTCCATGAAGCCAATAAACCTTGAGGGAGCGGACTCAAATAAAGTGATCGATCAGACAGCCGACTGATCATAACGATGGCGGCGAGATCGATCCATCTGCTGCCTCATCAGCGCGAGGCTGATCGTGCAACGCGACGATCCGGGCCTCCATCGTGGTCGTGTCGAGCAACGCCACGGTTGGCTTGCCGTACGACCACCCACTGGTTTCACCAGGATTGATGAACAGTCGCCCCTGGTCATCGCGTGTGATACTTGGCTTATGCGTATGCGCGTAAATCGCGGCGTCGAATTCACCGTCCAGACCTCGCAGTGATCGATCCATATGAGTCAGCAGGATGCGACGGCCATCGGGTGTCTTGAACCCGAACGGCGGTTCGCCGAGGGCTCCGATAATCTTCATCCCCGCCGCGACGCCAATCTTGTTCCCCTCATTGTCCCCAAAGCAGGCGATGACACGACAGTTCAATTCGCGCAGCGGAGGGACTGCGAACGAGGAGACGAGGTCACCCGCAAACACCACGAGTTCGCACCCTGCCTCGTTAAAGACTTTGACAGCCAGGCGAATATGGTCCAGGTGATCGTGGCTGTCTGCAAAAATTCCAATAAGCATGGCGAGAGATCGAATCGTCGAAAGATGGAGTATTCAGAACGAGTGTGGAATTGTCATTGGTCGCGATCCACATTGCCAGTCGCCAACCACTGATTCATGATCGCAATCAGGCCACTCGAGCAGCGATTAGTTCCATGGTGTCCGATCAAAGACCTTCGGGCAAAAGAACTGATCAGCACTTCTTCGTCAGGATGGCTACCACTTAACCATTGACGCTGGTTTCGCCCTCTTTGACTAGCGCTTCCTGCGCTGTTGCATCGTCAGGTTGAGTTGGAACGCCGTTTGCCTATGAGTGCTTTCCCCGTTCGGTCAAAACGAGCTCCCGGGCGGCGCGGTCTTAGGGCTCACATTCTTCCATGCCGCGGAGGGTACTTACCATGCTTCGTCGAGTGACATCACTAACAGTCCCGTTTTCAATTGCGCTATCCACATGTGTTGCGTGGGGGCAACCGATTCCAGTCAACACGGCCAAGCCCGTGTTGCCACAGGTGAAGCCCAATAACTTTGAGGCGAACCAACCTGTCGCCGAAGACAACAAGATCGTGGTCCCAGTGCCGCTGTCGGCGGATTCGCAACGCAGCGCACTGGCCAACATCGATAAGCACGTCGCCAGCCAGGTCGAGGATCTGACTGAAAAGCTGAAGACAATTCTGCCGGATGAACTGACAATCCTCACCAAGACCAGTGGCTGGAAGACAGAAGACCAGCAAGCCTTGGTCGGCGCTCTCCGAGCGGGTGATCGAACCGCCGTCTATGAAGCGTGGGTGAAAGGAAATCCCCAGGACACAGCGGGTGCTGAACTGGCCGCCCGTCAGACAGACGTGAAAAGCATTCTGTCGCGATTGGGTCAGGACGCCGAAAAGAATAAGGCCGCGATGAAACAGAACGTCGGCGAATTCGACGCTGCACTCAGCAAGATCGCCGGTGCCACACCTGCGGTGTCTGACCTCGCCGCCCCGATGAAAACACTCAAGACCTGGGTCGAAGCCCGCAAGCTGATTGATACGGCCACGCCAGGCAAAGGTCCTGTCGCCAAGCTGCCCAATGGCGGCGACGTGACGATGATCATGGACCCGACACTGCCCGTTGGTACCGCAATTGTTCTGAATGATCAAACGATGCTGATCGGCAACGAAGGTGGCAATCGCACCCTCTCAATCGTCAAAGGGAACGCAGCCGAGGCACTCGGGCTCCCAATCGTCACCGGAACTCCGCTGCCAGTTCTCGAAGGTGAAGAAATCCTGGATGGCGTATTGATCATCAATCCCGCCAGCACCAAGGCCACCATCAATTATGCGATCAGCGGCAATCAGTACACCGCCGAACCAGGCACGAAACAACGGCTGGCCCCGTTGCCGAACAACAAAGCCTGGACCATCGACTTCGATCGAGGCCAGAATTTCGGTTCCACGACGTACACGCTGGCTCCAGGCAGTTATCACTTCCGTCCGACCGACCGAGGCTGGCAATTGTTCCGCCTGAAGTTTGAAGTAACGCTTGATAACGCCTTGAACAACCAGGAATTCAACTTCATCTTTCAGGGCGACGACCTGGCGATTCCAGCCGGTGGTGCTCGGACCCTGGTTTCCGACTATCCCGTCGTCGTGAAGTTTGATCGCGGCAACGGCTCGAACTTCGTTTCGAAGGCGACCCCGCTGACGATTGGCAACCTGCAGATCGGCGTGAACGCCACCGACAACATGTGGGACCTGTTCCCCACCAACGAAAATCGACGTGAGGTTTCCAAGCTGAAACCATTCAACGTCGACGGCCAACGGAAGCCTTAAAGAACGCTCAGCATTGAGAATCAACGGCGACCGGAGCTTCAGCAGGGTGAAACACACATCCTGCTGAAGCTTTTTTGTTTGTGGTGGCCCGGCGAGAAGCTCCTGACAGCCCTCTCCAGAAGCACTGTCCTGAACTGGACTTCCAACTAGTAGCGACGAAACCATCAGACTCTGGCTATAATCGGCGAACGCCTTCGAAGTTTAGCGCCTTGGGAGTCTGTCGTCAGGGATGTCGTACCGAACCATCAAACGCCTGCTCGGCGAAACGAGTCTTGAGCGTAAATGTCGGCTGCTGTTTGGTGGCGGTCTGCTGCTGCTGATCTGCGGCAGCTTCTATTTCTACGCCCGGCAAACTGAGCAACTGGTTTTCGTCCAGAATGCCGATCTGGCTCGATATCTGGTCCCCAGCGTGATTCTGGAGAAGCATGCTTCGTACTTCGAAGCCGATAATCACTTGGAGAAGCATATCGAAAACATGTCGCGGGAGTTAAAGCCCGACGATTTAAAAGAGATCAAGTGGGCACTGCTGGCGGTGGGGAAATCCGGCGATGCCTCGTCGCGCCCTCAAGATCTATATGACTACGAAGCGGTACGTCGAATCTCGGCGGGGGCGAAAGAGTACATTCCGGTCGATAAAAATCGGCGGGAGTTCCGCTTCTACAATAAAGTCGAGGCTTCCGAATCCTGCGTTAGCTGCCATCGCCAACACAACGAAAACCCCGATCTGCAGGTCGGGGATCGACTGGGAATCGCCAAGATTTCGTATCCGCTCGATAAGACCTATCGGTCGCTCGCCTGGAACAATGCGATCCTGCTTTCCACCGCGATCGTGACCGCCTTCCTGGCGATGCTGGCCGCTTATGCGATCGTACGCTATGTCATTGTGAAGCCCGTGCTGCACCTGAAAGAGGTGAGCGACGCCATTACTCGCGGCGACTTGGACCAGCGGGCGGACATTCGCACGGGTGACGAATTCGAAGAGCTCAGCCAGGCGTTTAACCGGATGTTGCGGCACCTGACCGCCGTGCAGGAGGATCTGCAGAAGCTCAATCGCGGCTTTGAATCCAAGGTCGATGAACTGGCCCAGGTCAACCTGCGGTTGTACGAGATGAACAACCTCAAGAACGAATTCCTGGCGACGATGAGCCATGAACTGCGCACGCCGCTGAATTCGATCCTGGGGTTCAGCGATGTCCTGCTGGCCAATCCTGTGAACCTGAACGATAAGCAGCGGCGCTATGTCAGTCACATCCAGGTTTCGGGCCGGACGCTGCTGAACCTGATCAACGACGTGCTGGATCTGGCCAAGATCGAAAGCGGTAAGATGGAGATCCATCCGACCGAGTTCTCGCTGGCCGACTTGATCGAACGCAGCGTCGGCGCGATGTTTCCGCTGGCCGAAAAGAAGAACATCAACCTGGTGTGGGATGTCGACTCGGACTTTCCGGTGCTGGAGCAGGACAACGGAAAGCTGCAGCAGATCCTGAGTAATCTGCTGTCCAACGCGATCAAGTTCACGCCGGAAGGTGGCCGAGTCCGCGTGCGGGGCGAACTGCTGGGCAACGACAAATTTACGCTGAGCGTCTCCGACACGGGAATCGGGATCCCGCTGGAAGATCAGGAACGCATCTTCGAGAAGTTCCGCCAGGGAGCCGCCGTTTCGGGTCAGCGAGGAACGTTGACTCGCGAATACGAAGGAACCGGCCTGGGCCTGTCGATCACGAAGGAACTGGCCAAGCTGCTGGGTGGCGAGATCCGCCTGCAAAGTGAATTTGGCAAAGGAAGCCTGTTCACTGTGGTGTTGCCATTACGAGCCACCACCGAGCCCCCCGAAGCGAGAACCCGCCTGGTGTCCGAGGCGGTCAACCTGGATGGGGACCGCACCTCGAACGGTCTTGGCCGAAGCTCAAGCAGCGATCGCGCCGCTCATCAAGACGGACTCGTCGCCGATTCCAGAGCCAACTAGCTCTCAATGGAGAAGGCACACTCCGTGTACCGCATCAAGTAGCCTTCTCGCTCCCGCGAGAAGTAGGCCATCAGCAAATCCGCGTTCCTGTTGAATCGGTGCCGAATGGCAATCATGGCGTGGCATTCATCGGCTTACTTCTCGCGGAGCGAGAAGGCAACATTGGGCGATTCGGAACTGTCCTAGCTTTGTATTGGTCCTGAATCCCGCTTCCGCGGCTTCCGGAAGATCAGGTAGGCAGAGAGAAAAGTGAGTGGGATTGCGAGTCCGGAGTAATAGACAAAAAAGTCTGGCCCAGGTACGGGTCCAGTCGCTAGAACCACGACCTGCATGACTGGCTGTGATCCAATCAATGGGACACCCGTCGGAAGCGGCCTGTCCCACCTGTTACACGTGAAGCCACCGTGATCGGATCGCAACAAATAGATTCTGTTGCCGACGTTCAAGAACATCCAGTCTTCGACGTAGCGGCATCGAATCCAGCAACCCGTGAATACCAACGCCATCACGAGCGTGACGACCCCCGCCTTTCGTCGCCAACCGTGGAAGAATTCTTTCATGGCAGCATGCTACCAAATGAGACAACCCCGGCGTGACAGCCGGGGTCGTCTCTCAAACACTGTTGTCGTAAGCAGTCAGCTGATCGAGCGATCAGCATCGCTGTGGAATACGAAACCAGCCATCATCATGGGAACTGAGTACCGTTGATGATGATGTGACCCGTCGACGAGTTGACTGGCATCGAGAAGACCGTCGAAGCGTTGGTGATGATGTTGTTGTAGTTCCCCGTGAACTGAATCGTTGGTGACACGGTCGTGAAGATGATCCCGCGATGAATCGTCTGGTCGGTTGCCAGCAGGCTGATGGTGTTCGCTTCGATTTGCAGTCGGGAACTGGCGGCGACTGTATCAAACAGCATCCCCGTGGCTCCACCCGCTTCGTCGGCAATGACGTTTGAGTAGATCCACGTACTGGCGACTCCCCCCAGATTGAACCGCAGACCGGTCCCGCCGACAGCTTTGAAATCGACGGCGTTCGTATCGACCTGGAACGTCGAGCCGGCACTGGCCGAAGCGACAATCCCCGTTCCGTTGCTGGCGCTGCTGTTAAAGGTCAGCAGGTTGTTGTTGATTCGAGAAACCACCGAATCGGTTGTGGACGTATCCCGGACCACGATCCCGGTCATGTTGGCGGCCCCGGCGTTCAGGGTGTTTGAGGCAACAGACGCCGACAGCGGTCCGACCCATTCGACATCGATCATCGTGACACCAGCGCGGTCGGAGGTAATCGTGTTCCTGCTGATCGTGGTTCCCAACGAGGCCCCATTGCCTGCGGCCAGCGTCTTGAACAAGATCGGCGTTCCGTTGTGGTCGACAATCGTGTTGCTATCGATCAGCCACTGGTACGAAGCCACCGTGTCAACTTGACCGCGGATCGTTCCACCTCCCAGTGAACCGTTGTTTGTCAGGATCGAACCTTTCAACATCATGACGGCATCATCCAGCGAATCCAGTGCATAATTGGTTGAGCCCGTGATTCGCAGGCCGTTCAAGGTGACTTGCGCATTGCTGGTGGACTGGATGCCAGTCCCGTTCGAAGTCAGATCCAGCCCTGTCAGGGTCGTGGTTCCCGACGATGTCACGATCACACCGGTCGTGGTGTTCTTGATGACGCCGCCGGTGCCGTAGTTGCCGGCACCAGACAGATTGAATGACCCCACATTGTTGATCAGGCGGATACCAAAGGGGCCGCTATCCACAGAGACCTGCGTCAAATTCACCGCGATGGTCGAGTTCTGCACATCGACTGCCCCGGCATTGACTGTCGTCAATGAGCCGTTGTTCACAACCAGCGAAGTCAAACCGCGAGCGTACAAGCCGATCGCGTTTGTCGTCGTCGCCTTCAAATTGCCCAGCGTGATCTTCCCCGTGGAATTCGTCAGCGAGACGGCTGGCGATCCGGCGGTGGAATTGACAACCAGGTTATCCACCACGACTGCGGCGCTCGTGTTGTTCACATTCAGACCAATCCCGTTCGGCTGGTTGATTGTGGTCGTGTTCGTGAAGTGGTAGGTATCGTTCGCGGTACCCCCGGTCAGCAACACAGCCGAACCGGCTGTCTGCGATGTTGTCAGAGCGTCGACATTCACATCGGTCGACACGTTGTTCAGACGCAAGCCGGCCCCGCCCGTCGAGGTGATCGTCGTATCGAAGATATTGACCGATCCGCCCGCCAGGTTCGACAGCATGATTCCGTCCGTCCCGGTGCCATTGATGTCAGCAGACATTCTGATGTCGGGAGTTCCCCCAATAAAGCTGATCCCTGTTGCAGAGGCTGTGTTCACCGCGATGTTGTCGAGCGTGAATTGTCCGGTCGAGTTTGTGAATCTGACGGCATCCCCCGTGATGTTCTGGAAGGTCAAGTCACGCAAGGTGGCTCCGTTGACGTTCGAGCCCGCGATCCCGCCACCGTTGATGTTCGAGAATTTGAAGCCCGTAACTTCACTGCCGGATGCCATTGTCACGGCCGTTCCGGTAATCCCGCTGAACATCGGGGTCGCGCCACCGGAAATTTGAGTTGGCATGTGGATCGTCCCGCCACCAGCCAGGGCTATCGGTGCGAAGCTGCCGTCACCGATCAAGTGCTGCCCGGCGGTTAACGTGACCGCCGACGTGAGCACCGAATTCCCCTGGACCAGGATCAGATCGCCACCAGCGGCTTGAGCGGCGGCGACGGTCTGGAACGGATTGGTCGTGGTGCCATTCCCGCCGGGACCGGCAGTCGACGAGACTTGTTCCACCTTGTAGGCGGTATGCGTCAACGGGTTGATGGCAACCAGGTTGTTGTCGACGACCTGATTGCGATCGACGATCACGTTGTAATTACGTTCGACGAACCGGAAGGGGGACGGAGTGTTCTGTTTCCACTTGGAGGTGGGATGGCTGGCGCCCCAGGGGAATAGAATCTGGGCCCCGACCATCACGTTGCTGCCATAGAGCTTGTCGTTGGTAAACAGAACTTGAGCGGTCACCGTATTGTTGATGACCCCTTCGACGCGTGCCTTGAATCCGTTGATGCCACCCGTGGCACCACCGTCGAAGTGATAGTAACCCAAAAAGCCGCGCAGCCAGTTCGTATCCTTGATCGGCAGGCTGTAACCCGCTTCAAAGTCGACGCCCTGCAGGGCCTTCCCCTGATCGATGTAGCGACTGTAGAGCAGTTGATTGCCAACGATATGCTCGTTGCCAAGCGTATTCGCATACGTCTGTGTCGATGAGAACGGCAGGTAGACGTTTGATCGCAGTTCGAAGCGATCGACCAATGCTTCGAAGCTCAGGCCGATCTGCTGATAAGTTCGACCGGTCGTTCCATCGGCGTCGTACCAGACGCTACCCCCATACCAGGCGTTGTAGTCTTCACGCAGGTGACGATAA
>CBIHQO010000036.1:0-16970 GCA_966211735.1 uncultured Schlesneria sp. | reverse complement strand
GACACGCGCGGCTCGGCAGGAGCCTCGCCCTCCCAAATACAATGTCGCAGTCGCGCACGGCCATCTAGTTAGTTGCAGCTAGTCAATCTTCTTCAAACAACAGAATGCTGGCAGTGAACCCGTGGATATAGTTCTTGCGGCCGACTGGACCTAGTTCACCTTGGGCGAAGAACCCCGCCAGCGGCAATGGGCCAAGGAGTTCTTGAATGACACCCGCATCGTGGTTCGGTTCGGGAAACATTCGCGTTCCGCGCCCGTTGCAACTGAACAGCAGTCCCCCGCGAGCCTTGGTCGCCTTCGCGGGCGGACAACGTTCGAGCAGATGACGCAGATCTTCGTCCGCCGTGTCGGCATCGCGAATATGAAACTGCACTGTTTGACCGACTCGCATCAATCCGCCCGTGGAGAGAGCCCCCGATGCCTTGTCGGCTCCATGCACATTCACGATCAGGAAGTCGCCTCGCTGAAACGTTTCCTGGTACTCGTTCATCACGACGCCCAAGTGGACGCCGTTATTGACGAGTTGCCTGTCTCGCTCGGGCAAATCGACATAGATCTTTTCCAGTCGCTCCAGCGGCGTGATCCCGCCTAGTTCATGGATAATGTTTCGTTCTGCTTTCGTGATGACAAACGTCGTTCCAATCGGACGGCAGCCTTGCGAGACGATCGTCCTGATCTGAGGCCCACCTCGTACGACAACGCCGATCATTCCGGTATCGATCATTTGATCGTAGAGGAACAGCCGGTTTTCGTCGGGTCCTCCACCGCTGGCCATGCCACCGACTACAGGCACACCGGGCAGTTCGCTGGCCAGCAGTTGCAGTGCAGATTGTGGTGGTGAGGAATACGGTTCACCGAGCAGCATGACCACCCGAGTCTCGTCGAGATGCTCGCCCACATCGTCTGGCAGGCCTGAACAGAGCAGTCCGTCGGGTGTTTGTTCAAACGTCAGATGAAACGTCGTCAACGTCGCGCCCGGCAAGACCGCACACCAGACCGACAAGGCCGGCGCGTCCTCGCATTCGATCGCGCCGCCGACAATCGATTCGCCCGTGCAACCCAGCAGCACCTTCGCTTTCAATGCCGACTGCAGATGGTCGGCAATGAATTCAAATTCGTTGGCGTGATGGTGAGACACGAAGACACAGGCCAAGTCTGGACGTTGATCTCCCAATACTTCGGCAATTGAGCGACTGGTTTCATCGATCGCGGACTTCAAAGATCGACTATTCGAAAGTGCTGCGGCAAACGGCATCAAAACTCCAATCCGTGGTTCTCAGTGAGACCGTATCCGGATGATTGATTCAAAAAGTGGTCCCGCTGGACATTCTTATTCGACGGCTGACTGGCCTGTGAAGTAATCGGGCTCGCGACCAGGGATCCATTTGATATTACAGCCAATGCTCGGACGCTGCGTCGACAGCGGTGGCTGTCCGGCCAGGAGCGCCGTAATCGCGGCTCGCAGGTCCTCGCCAGTGACAGGGCGACCGTTACTGGGTCGGCTGGAATCGAATTGACCGCGATAAACCAGGGCCTGATCTTCGTCGAACAAATAGAAGTCCGGGGTACAGGCTGCTTTATAGGCTTTAGCGACTGATTGATCGGCATCGTACAGGTACGGGAAGGTATAGCCCGCACTGCGATGCTCTTCTGCCATCTGCTTTGGTCCGTCGTCAGGATGGGTCGTGACATCATTCGAACTGATGCCGACCACTGCCAAGCCCAGTTCCTGGCACTCACGACCGAATTTGGCCAGTGCCGACCGAAGATGTTTCACGAACGGGCAGTGGTTGCACATGAAGATCGCCACCAATCCTTTGGCCGATGCGAGATCGCTGAGCGAAACGATCTTGCCGTCGACATTCGGCAGCGAAAATGCCGGGGCCGCTGTCCCCAGGGGCAGCATTGTGGACGCAGTCTTGACCATCTCTCATCGCTCCAGAAATTATTCGCATTTAGCTCGAGTCAACGTTGTCTTGTCGACGACCAGTAGAACGATTCACGCAGCAGTGTTCAAATGAGGTGATTCCCCAGTAAAAAATCTGCTGATCGGTCACATTGTTTGATCCATCAACTTGCAGTTTCGTTGATGCGATTATCTCGACTGCTGAACAGGTCGCAGTGACGTTACCTTGTGGGAAGTCCCAACTGAATTATCGCGATTCCAATGAGAAACCAGAACAATGACGGCACCAGATCCAGCCCGGTCAAATCCGACTCCCTCAATTCAGGATGCCAGTCATGCTGTCGAATCATCCGGCTTATCTGTCACGGCACCAGTGGACGAAGCGGCACGTTTGTCAGAGGCTGGCGATGAGTCGAGTGGTGATTCGCCCGAATTGCAGGTGCTCAAAGCGGCCGCGCTGGAGAAACGACCTGGTCCCGTGCGCGATATCCTAAACGATCCCATTACAAGTCACATGAAGACCGCCGCGCCATTGCTGCGCGGTGACCAAACCGTCAGCGAAGCACTCGACATGGTGCGCTGCAGCACTGATGTGGGACGCGTCGTTTACTTCTACGTCGTCGATCAGGCGCGGCGACTGCAAGGGGTCGTGCCGACGCGCAAGCTGCTGCTGAGCCCGACATCCACGAAGATTGCGGACATCATGTCCGATCGAATAATCACGATCTCCTCATCGGCCACAGTTCTAGAGGCTTGCGAGTTATTCACGCGACACAAGCTGCTGGCCTTTCCGGTCGTGGATCAGGAATTCAAAGTCCTTGGTGCGATCGATGTTGACCTGTACACGGAAGAAATTCAGGCGATCGACCGACGGCAGGACAGCGATGATCTGTTTCAACTGATCGGTGTTCACCTTTCTGGAGCCGCTCAGAACAACGCTCGATTGGCCTTCGTCGGTCGCTTTCCGTGGCTGTTGTGCAATGTCCTGGGCGGGATGCTGTCGGCGTTGATTGCGGATGCCTACCAGGATATTTCGACATTGGCCGTGGTGGCCCCTTGGATCGCTCTGGTGACCGCTCTGGCGGAGAGCGTCAGCATTCAATCTGTCAGCCTGGCTCTTCAGGCCTTGCACGGCCAGTCACCCAAGGGAACATTTGCCCGCCATCTGCGTATGGAACTGATGGTCGGACTGCTCCTCGGTGGAGCATGTGGCCTGGTCGTTGGGATTGTCGCGTGGCTCTGGAAAGGGAGCTTGATCGTCGCCCTGAGTCTAATGCTCGGGATTGTGGGCGGCGTCGTGATGTCGGCGGGCGTGGGCCTGAGCATGCCATTCATGTTGAAGTTGTTTCGCCGCGACCCGCAACTCGCTTCGGGACCGATCGCGCTGGCACTCAGCGATGTCGTCACGCTGCTTTGTTACTTCAATCTGGGGCGTTGGCTGTTGGGATAGCTGTCCGATCGCGAGTGATCTGTTCGCTTGTTTCTCTTCAAGTTGTCTGCTCTTTCCGCGAGAAGAGAGCCACTGCAGATCCGCGCCACCTGATAAGTCGGCATCGAACGGCTGGCACAGCAACGTGTGATTCGGCTTTCCGCTCGTGGAGAGGGCTGCTGACTCCGTTCCTCGAATCAATTTGACGATTGATAAACGCGTTGACCGCCCACATAAGTTTCATCGACCGCGATGTCCTTGATTTCGTCGAGCGGGCAGGTGAGCAGATCAGTTTTCAGAACAACAAAGTCGGCCAGCTTTCCAACCTCCAGCGATCCCTTTTCTTTTTCTTCAAACGTCAAGAACGCATTGTTGATCGTGTAGAGCCGCAAAGCCTGTTCGCGCGAGATCTTTTGTTCGGCGTGCAGCGGTTGGTCAGTGCGCCGTGGCTGCCGAGCCAGAGTGATCCACATCCCCAGGAATGGATTGTACGGATTTACTGAACGAAGACTGCCGATCTTCTGCATATGATCCGAACCGCCGCCAACGATCACATTGTGCTCCAAGAGAGATCGGTACGGCTGGAAGTAAGTGAGACGATCCTCGCCAAACTGCTTCCGCAAGGTCGCTCCGTCTAACCATAGCCAGGCCGGCTGTAAATCGGCGACGATCCCCAGTTGTTGCATCTGCTGGATGGCTTCGAGGCTCATGAAATTGCAGTGGGTAATGCAAGGGCGGCAGGGGCTAACCGAGAACTCCAGGTTGATCTCGGCATACGCCTGGATCAAGGCGTCGACCGCGCCATCGCCGACGGAATGAGCCGTGAACTGCAGATCACGCTGCAGGGCATAGCGGGCCATGTGAACCAACTCGTCCTGCGGAATGAATCGCAAACCGCGGTACTCTGGGTCGGTAATCGAATAGATCTCGCTCTTACCCCAAGGCTTTTGCAAGTAGGCGCTTCCGGTCAACATGCCGCCGTCCAGGAAGACCTTGATCCCCCGCAGCCCGAGTCGGTTGTCGTACTGATGCAGCGGATGATCTGCCGCCTTTTGAATACCCGCTTCGATGTCTTTCCGACTTCCACTGCCATTAATCCCATAGGACAGGAACACGCGACACGAGAGTTCGCCACGATCCTTAAGCTGCGAGTAAGCCGTCACGGCATCATCATTTGCGGCACGATCAGCGACGCTGGTCAGACCGACGGAATTGTAATCGCTGAACAACTGTTTGAGTCGTTGCATGCGATCTTCGAGTGATGCTGGCTTTTCATTCGACTTGGCTCTGACGAACCGCAATGCGTTCCGCAGCACTCCGGTTAACTCGCCAGTCACTGGGTCCTTTTCAATCTGCCCCGCCTTGCCGTCGGTGATCTGAGAATCCTTCGTGATGCCGCTGAGTTCCAGGGCGAGTGAATTACAGACGCAATCAGGATTCGTGCTGAACATCACCGGATTCTTCGGAGCGGCCGCGTCCAATTCTTTTCGCGTCGGGTAGCGTTGATCTCGTAACCGCGTGATGAATACTTGCCGGACCACGATCCATTCGCCGTCGTTCAACAATTCGGCCCGGGCGGCAATGTATTTCAGCACGTCGGCAACCGTATCCATTTCGGGAATCGGATGGTCGTATTCATAGAGTGACGCCCCCGTCGCGTGGACATGCGAATCGCAGAGACCGGGGATCACGGTCCGCCGCTGCAAATCGATGAGCTTCGTTTCTGGCCCAGCCAGCTTGGCGACATCTTCGTTTGTACCGACCGCGACTATCCGCTCTCCGCGCACGGCCATCGCTTCGGCGATGGAGGATTTCCCATCCACCGTCACGATTTTGCCGTGATAGACGATCAGATCGGGAGATTGAGCAAGCGCGCCGATTGATTGCCCGGCAATGGAGCAAAGCAGTGCCAATGTTCGAAGCGTGCTTCGCATGATGCTCTCCGATTGATGTTGGTTGCGACCGCTGGACATTGGACGCACTCTTTGGATCGATCTCAAGGGACGCCGCGCGAGACGAAGTGAATTCGACATGTTAAGATGACGGTATGAGCGACGAAGCAATCTCATGCCGTGACTGTAACTCCAGTGCGACCAAGCAAGCTTGCCCGCAGTGTGGCACCTCTTTCGTGTGCGATCTCGCTCAAGGCAAGGACCACTGCTGGTGCATGAAGCTGCCTGCCGTGATGCCGGTCTGCTCGGGTGCCAAATGTCTGTGCGAGAATTGTCTTCGCTCGGCGATCGAAGACCGGACGAAGCAGCAACCCCGCGTCTTCTGATTAGGTCCGGTAGGGCGCGTGTCGTCGTCGGAACGCACCATCATCTCATGGATTGCATTCGTGGTGCGTTCCGAAGACTGCACGCACCCTACTGGTCAGCTCGGACAATGAGATTCGTTGTCGGCCAGCATGATCGAAGTTGTCGGGGTGCAACCATTGCTCGAAGGCGATCTTGAGTGCGGGCCATTCCGAATCAATGATGGCGTGCCAGGCGGTATCGCGGCTGCGTTCTTTGTAAACCACGGCCTGGCGAAAGATTCCTTCAAACGAAAATCCCAGCCGCAAGGCGGCTCGATGAGACGGTTCATTGAGGGAGTCGCATTTCCATTCGTAGCGGCGATAACCGAGATCGAAAGCTCGCTGCATCATCAAAAACATGGCCTCTGTCGCGGCCGGAGTTTGCCGCAGGAGCGAGGTAAAATGGAGGTGTCCGACTTCGATCACTCCTTTGGCGGGGGTGATTCTCAGGTAGCTGGCCACGCCGACCGGCTGTTGACGAGCCACATCGATAACGGCAAAAAAGAGAGGATCGTCCCCCAGGCAACTGGACTTCATCCAGGCCACGTAAGCCGCCAAGTCCGCGAATGGTCCGTAGGGCATATATGTCCATGACGGGCCGTCGTTGGCGTGCAATGCAAAGAGCGACGCCGCATGCCGATCGGGGTCTAGCGCTTCCAGTCGACAGTAGCGCCCCAGCATCGGATCGCGGCTCGGTACCGGCCGCGGTGTCCACCCTGGAAGTGCGGATCCAATGGGCTGGCCAAATTCATTCTGTCGCATCACGCGGCTCTTCGAGTGGAGTGGAAAATGCCCTGCCGGACGGTTTTGTGATGATATCGGAGCACCGTGAAGAATCCCGCTCAACATTGACGAAATCGACGACCGATAGTACTATTTTGAGTAGTCAAAACTTTGTTTTCGATCGATATGCTTGCCTGCCCTCCCCCGACTGAATACCTATGACATCTCGGCATCGTATTTCTTTCTGGCTGATCGTCTGCGCCGTTGCAGTCCATTTTGGATCGGGTTGCAGCCCGACACCGCCGTCAACGCAGTCGACAACTTCCTCAGCATCGGCGCCGAAAGAGATAAAGATTGTCACGACGACCGGGATGGTGACCGACATCGTCAGGCATGTCGCCGGTTCGCGAGCCACCGTCACGGCGCTGATTGAATCGGGCGTCGACCCTCACCTGTTCAAGCCAACTCGCAGCCATATTAAACAGCTCCAGGATGCCGAAGTCGTTTTCTTTTCGGGGCTGACTCTGGAAGGGCGGATGGTCGAAACATTCACGCAGTTGCAGCGTTCCGGCAAACCCGTCTACGCCGTGACCGAGTCGCTCGATAAAGAATACTTGCGATCGCCGCCCGACTTCGCGGGCCACTACGATCCCCATGTCTGGATGGATGTTGCTGCCTGGAGCCAGTGCGTCGATCATGTCGCACAGTCGCTCGCCAAGTTCGATCCGCCCCATGCCGACGAATACAGCGCCAATGCGAAGGCGTATCGCGCAGAGCTGACCAAGTTGGATGATTACGTTCGCGAGTCGATCAAATCGATTCCCGAGCAGCAGCGGGTTCTGGTGACAGCTCACGACGCCTTCGAATACTTCTCGCGAGCGTACAAGATTGACGTGAAATCGGTGCAGGGTGTGACGACCGAATCGGAAGCCGGTGTGCTGGATGTCAATCGGCTGGTCGACTTCCTTGTCGAGCGCAAGCTACCAGCCATCTTCATCGAATCCAGCGTGAATGCGAAGAACATCCAAGCGGTCATGGAAGGGACCAAGTCACGCGACGTGGTGGTTCGGATCGGGGGTGAATTGTACTCCGACGCCATGGGGGCTGAGGGAACCTATGAAGGAACTTACATCGGTATGATCGATCACAACGCCACGGTGATTGCCGCATCATTGGGTGGCAGCGTTCCAGAAAAAGGGATGAACGGGAAACTCGCCACGGCGATCAAAGGTGGTGAGGCCAAATGAGCAATCACCTGGATTCGTCGCCCCTGTCCATTCACGACATGACTGTCGCCTACCAGCGCCGGCCGGTGTTGTGGGACATCGATTACTCGGCACCGTCGGGTAAGTTGATTGCCATCGTCGGGCCGAATGGAGCAGGCAAGAGCACCCTCATCAAAGCTGTGCTGCAACTCATTCCCGCAGCCTCCGGCGATGTCGTCTTTTTTGGTAAGCCTTACCGCGAGCAGGCTGGTCGCATCGGCTATGTGCCTCAGCGAACCAGTGTCGATTGGGATTTTCCGATTGATGCTCTTGGTGTCGTCGCCATGGGCCTGTATCGAAAGATCGGTTGGTTTCGCCCGGTGACCAAGAAGTACCGACTGCAGGCCCTGGCCGCGTTGGAGCGAGTCGGCCTGGCAGAGTTCGCATCGCGGCAGATCAGCCAACTCTCGGGCGGGCAGCAACAACGTGTCTTCCTGGCCCGAGCCCTGGTTCAGGACGCCGATCTGTATCTGATGGACGAACCCTTCGCGGGGGTCGACGCTGCGACGGAACGAGCGATCGTCGATCTGCTAAGAGAATTGCGAGCCGCCGGCAAAACGGCGCTTGTGGTCCATCACGATCTGCAAACTGTCGCCGAATACTTCGACGAAGTCCTGCTGCTCAATATGCGACTCATTGCCAGTGGCCCAGTGGAACAGGTCTTTACGACCGAGAACTTGCGGCGGACGTACGGAGGCAAACTCGCGTTGCTCGATCAAGTGGGTTATCGGATGAGTCACAAATGAATCTGAGGCC
This sequence comes from uncultured Schlesneria sp., assembly GCA_966211735.1. Lineage (GTDB taxonomy): Bacteria > Planctomycetota > Planctomycetia > Planctomycetales > Planctomycetaceae > Schlesneria. The sequence goes on along the minus strand of CBIHQO010000036.1, from coordinate 8,595 downwards.
GCAGGCCTTTGCATCTGTCTGAAACATATTTCTCTTCTGTTTGCCCGTTGACCATGCTCCATAGCGACATCTTTCGAGTCCTGACCTTGCAAGATTACAACACGCGAGTCGTGTTGTGTGGGACGATGCTGTTTGGCGCATGTGGCGGGATTGTCGGCGCGTTCATGCTGCTTCGCAAGAAATCGCTGGTCAGTGACGTGGCCAGTCACGCGGCTTTGCCCGGGATTGGACTGGCCTATCTCATTCTTGAGGCACTTTCGCCCGGAACAGGCAAATCACCCGTCTGGCTGTTGGTGGGGGCCGCGATCGGCTCGGCCAGCGGCTTGTTCTGCGCAGGCCTGATTCAACGCACGCGATTGATCAAGGAAGACGCGGCCCTGGGGATTGTCTTGAGTGTCTTTTTTGGCTTCGGCATTGTCCTGCTGAGCGTCGTACAAAGCTTGCCGACAGGGAGTGCGGCGGGTCTAACTGAGTTTATCTTTGGCAAGGCGGCGGCACTCACTGCCGCAGACGTCACGACGATTGGCGTCGCCAGCGTGATCATCATGCTCGCCTGTGGCCTGCTGTTTAAAGAGCTCTCGTTGTTGTGCTTTGATGATGCCTACGCGGCGGCCTTGGGGTGGCCGACCTGGTGGCTGGATCTGTTGCTGACGACGTTGGTCGTTGCGGTCACGGTGATCGGAATGCCCAGCGTCGGCTTGCTGCTGGTCGTCGCTCAACTGGTTATTCCCCCGACGGCGGCCCGGTTCTGGACAGACCGTCATAGCGTACTCACGATCATCGCCGGAGTGCTTGGCAGTCTCAGCAGCGCTGTCGGAATCCTGGTCAGCGCTGTCATTCCTCGACTGGCGGCAGGAGCCGTCATCGTACTGGCCGGAACGACGATTTTCTTGATCAGTATGCTGCTGGGAACGCGACGGGGAATCCTGTGGAATTGGCTAAGTCAGCGCGAATCAAACCGGCGCATCGGACAACTCGATCTATTGCGCGCCTGTTTCGAAGTCTTAGAACGCGAACACAGTTTGACTAGTAGCTCTGAAAGCGATCCGGCGACGATGCCGTTGTCGTTGGAGCAACTGCTGGGGGCTCGATCGTGGACCGCTGCGAGACTGCGAAGCATCCTTTCCGTGGCCGTGAGCGATGGCTCGATCCGTCAGGGTGCTGATGGAAAATATCGACTGACGAGCGAAGGAATGCGACTCGCTCGCCGCGCCACGCGCAACCACCGCTTATGGGAAATGTATTTGATTCACTTTGCTCAAACCGCTCCAAGTCGCGTCGACAGAGAGGCTGATGAGATCGAACATGTGCTGGCACCGGAACTAGTCGAACAGTTGGAAGAGTTGCTCGAACAAGACCGGGTGCGAACTCGATTGCCCCCAGTCAGCCCACACGCGCAACTCACATAAAACTTTGCAGGAACCGACCGCTTTTTAATTCGCAAATCCATTGTATGTTTACTGAGTTTTTTCAACGCCTTTCCGTCTGGGAAGGGATCGATACCTGGATCGCTGTGACCGGCGCGCTTGCCGCGATGGCGTGCGCGCTGCCCGGGACATGGTTGCTGTTACGTCGACAAAGTCTACTCGGCGATGCACTGAGCCATGCCGTTCTGCCGGGAATTGTCCTGGCGTACCTTGGTGTGTCGTGGATGGAAGAAATTGGATGGTTGGCAGCCCCTGCCACGGGCAGCGGTGCCGCGCGCGTGGCTGAGGGGATGTCCCTTGTGGCTCGCCGTCAACTCGCCTTATTTGCCGGAGCGGCACTGTCGGGCGTCTTCGCAGCCGTGTTGTCGGAAGTGATTCAGCGGTGGGGACGCGTCGAGCGGAGTGCGGCCTTGGGGGTCGTGTTTACATCGATGTTCGCACTAGGATTGTTACTGATCCGACTGTTTGCCGATCGAGCTCATCTGGATCCCGGGTGTGTTTTGTACGGCAACCTGGAAGCAACCGCATTCAATCGACTAGGCGATACATCGATCCCTCAAGCGGTCATCGTCAACGGAGGCATGCTGCTGGTGAACACCCTGCTGACGCTGCTGTTCTTCAAAGAACTGCGACTCAGCACATTCGATCCAGACCTCGCCGCCGCTCAAGGGATGCGCCCCAGTTTGATCTCCGTCGCGCTCATGTCGGTCACTGCGGCGACGGTGGTTGCCGCTTTTGAATCTGTCGGTGCGATTCTGGTGATCGCCATGCTGATCATTCCCGCAGCCACAGCACGACTGCTTAGCGATCGGCTGTCGACGATCCTGCTGTTGGGAATTGTTGTGGCTGCGGCCGGATCCGTGCTGGGGCACGTCATGGCGATCACACTGCCAGCGATGATCTGTTCACGGTTGGGGATGCCTCAAGTTGAGGATGCCAGCACGGCTGGCATGATGACCGTCGCGGCCTGCGGTTGTTTCCTATTGGCCGTCTTCGCGAGTCCACGGCATGGAATGGCACACGCCTGGTACGAGCGATGGCAATTGAAACTGCGGATCGTTCGCGAAGATTTGCTCGGCGGCCTGTTTCGACGAGAGGAAGCGGCCAGTTCGCAACCGCATGCAGCCAATCAGCGGACGACAGTCGGTGATCCGCCGCGTCTCAGTTGGTTTCAACACATGGCTCGGCAAAGCTTGATCCGGCAGGGGCTGATCGATTCCGGATCGCATGGCGATTCCCTCACGGAGTCTGGAACAGCGGCTGCGCAGGACCTTGTTCGATCGCACCGATTGTGGGAGTCGTATATGGCTCGTCATTTTGCGCTCCCGAATGCTCGCCTGCATGACACGGCCGAAAAAGTCGAACACTTTCTCGGGCCGGAGCTTCAGGCGGAAATCGCGGCCGAACTCGATCAACCCACGACGGATCCTCACGGAAAAGTAATCCCAACGCCGCGCGAACGACTGTAGCGAGTTGAGCCCGATCGCCTGCTCAATTCTCAACGAGATCAAAACAATCTCGTGGCAACAGACCGCAGCTTTCGATAGCTTTTGACGAGACCGAGTTGACCGACCCGTGATCTTTCAGGGCAAGAGATCCCGATGGCCATCCCGATGAGACGATGTTGTCAGCTATTGCTGGTTACCTTTTTGTTGGGGAGCCTGGCAACGGCATCCTGTGATGCCGAAGTCGACTGGCATCCGCAGCGAACGCGCGTTTTCGCAGTGGGGGTTCTCGAGTGGCAGCATCCTGATATCTGGCCCGGCATGGCTTCCGCTCAACATCAGCGTCGTGACGCCCAATTGGTCCAGCATTTTAAATCGGTGGGTGTCGCGGACGATCGCATCACTTATCTGCAGGATCGACAGGCGACGAAAAGCCATATTCAGAAGGAATTACTCAACCAACTCGCGAAGACCAAACCGGGTGAGTTGCTGGTTTTCTACTTTACGGGCCACGGCTTTCGCGACCATAAAAACCACAGTGTTCACTTTGCTAACTACGATGCCGCTGATGGTGACACGGCCTGGCCGGTGACGGCCATCTTGGACACGCTGGAAGCCAACTTCCATGGGAGTCACGTCCTGCTGATGGCGGACTGCTGCTATTCGGGCGGGCTGATCGATGCGGCTCGAACGCGTAAATCGCGACTGAACTATGCGTGCCTTTGCTCGTCGCATTCGCATAACTCGTCAACTGGTCACTGGACTTTCAGCGACGCGTTACTCGCTGGCCTGCGAGGAAGCCCGAAAGTCGATCTGAATGCCGACGGAGAAATCGATATCGGCGAACTCGGCCAGTATTCCGAATTGGAGATGGCTTTCGTCGAACGCCAGAAGTCGGTTTACGACACCGCACCGGAGTTTTCGTCGCGTTGGCGGCTGTCAAATCCAACGCAGCGAAAAGCACCTCGGCAGGGCGAGCGGATCGAGGTGAAATGGAAAGAGAAGTGGTATCGAGCCGAAATCCTGGTGACATCGGGCAACCAGTGCAAAATCCACTACATTGGTTTTGAAGATTCGTGGGACGAATGGGTCGGCCCCGAACGAATGCGAGTGTTCCAGCCGTCGCATCTGGACCAGGGGACCGCGATCGAAGTCTTCTACCATAAGGATCAAAAGTGGTATCCGGCTCGCGTCGTCCGCAGTTGGTACGGACTGACCTTCGTTCACTACGATGGCTTCCCCAACGAATGGGACGACTGGGTCAGCCCCGAATTGATTCGCATGCCGGGGCAGAGAAAGTAGCTATTTGTTGACCGTGACTCGCTCGATCAGCGACTCCAGCTCCCGTATTCCCGTGCTGGCGTTGTAACGTTGTCGAACGGACTCGCGAGCAAGAACAGCTCGCTGTTGCCATTCAGGGTAGTGGTCCATCGCCGCTTGAATCGCGTCGGCGAGTGCTCGTGAATCAGCCGGCGCGACTAACTCGCCAAGGCGACCCTCGTTCAGAATCTCGCTCGGGCCGCTGGGGCAATCCGTCGCCAGAGCGGGTGTGCCACATGCAACGGCTTCAAGCAGCGAATTGGGAAGGCCTTCAAACAACGACGGCAATACGAACAACTTGGCTCGCCGAAACCAGGGGAGTGGATTCGTGACGAATCCCGCGAATGTGACATGCTGCTGCAGGCGATGAGCCCGCACAAACTCTTCCAGTTCCGATCGTTGTTCTCCCGTTCCGAGGATAACCAGTCGCAATTCGCGCTGGCGTTGATTCACCAGTTCATCGATCGCTTCGAGCAGGTATCGATAGCCCTTTTGGGCATGCAGACGCCCTGCTGCGACGAGCAAGAACGGCTCGCTCGATGAATTCGTCGGCAACGATTCATTCGCCAACCGATCGAGACGTTCCAGATCGAGAAGATTGCGACTAACCGCGACGTGATCCGGCGGCAGCCGAAAGTATTCGATCACACGTTCCCGTAGGCCAGCCGAGTTGGCGAGGACGAGATTCGCCCGGCGATACGCAGACCGCGCGACCTCCCAGACAAGCTTGCTGCGTCCTTTCGCGTGCATCTCCAGTTCGGGTTGTGGATCGACCACACAACAGGAAAGGCGGGGTGTACGTCTGAACCAAGTCGCACCGGCCGCGTCGAGCGTCGCGCGATAGGTGCGATCATAAATGACATTGATTCGTTCACGTCGCAGTACGCGAGCCAGATGGAGATAACGTGCCAGGGGAGAGAGCTTGCATCGCCTGACGAGCGTCTGCATCCGGGTCTCAGGCGATTCGTCGCGAAACGCAAGAATCGGGACATCGTGCGGAACGTATGCGAGTAACTCACCCGTGCGAGTCGCCAGGTACAGCAACGGTTCGAAGCGAGATCGGTCAAGCAGCCGCAGGATTTCGATCACTTGCCGTTCGGCCCCGCCGCCGCTCATGGTACCGATGACAAACAGAACGCGAAGGCGGCGAGTGGCGGCGGTCATTGGCAGCGCTGATCCGTGCGTCTCAATTTCAAATCGCATATTGAAGACGGCTCATTTTTTCGCGATTCGCTTCAGCACGTCGACGCCACGCTCCAGTGTTGAATCCTCCGCAGCAAAACTGAGGCGGAAATGGGTGTCGTGCTGACTGAAAACATTGCCTGGAATAATCAGCAGCTCATTCTCAATGGCCCTCGAGACGAATTCCGTCCCAGTTCCCCAAGGAGTCTTGATGAACATATAGAATGCGCCGCCACCGCCGCGGATGTCGTACAGATCGCCGAGTTCTTTCAACATAAAGTGTCGCTTACGAGCGTAATCGGCGACGCGGTCACTGACGTCACATTCGAGGGCCGCCAAGCCGGCCCACTGCACTGGCTGAGGAGCACACACAAACGTGAACTGCTGCAGCTTGATCATTTGCTGAATGATGTGCGAAGGACCGTGTGCGTAGCCCAACCGCAGGCCGGTCATCGAATGGGATTTGCTGAACCCGTCGATCACGAGCGTTTGTTCATTCCATTTGACGGGACTGACAAATGGTTTGTCGTAGCAGAAGACGCGATAGATTTCGTCGCTGATCAGACAGATGTTCTTTTCGCGAGCTAACTCGGCCAGCCCCTTCGCTTCTGCTTCGCTGGCCACGTTACCCGTCGGATTGCAGGGGCTGTTGAACAGAATTACCTTCGTACGCGGCGTGATCGCAGCTCGAACTTTATTCAGATCGATTCCAAAGTCGGGATACGTATCGATCTGAACGCAGGTTCCCCCCGCCAGTGTGACGAGGTGTTTGTACATCACGAACCAGGGATCGAAGACGATCACTTCATCACCAGGGTTCACCAACACCGACAGCGCCAGCATCAGTCCGCCACTGGTTCCGCTCGTCAGGAAAAGTTCGCGGTCGGCATGGCTGAGTTCCGTCGCCACTCGTTTTTGCAGTGCTTCGCGCAGGGGCGCGATTCCCTGCGTCTGGCTGTAAACGTTGCGACCTGCATCGACCGCCTGGTGCAATGCACGCTTGACCGAATCCGGAGTGTCGTAGTGCGGCTGCCCGATGCTCAGATTGATCGGGTTCTTCATCTTGGCCGCAAGGTCAAACACTTTGCGGATTCCGGAGGCATCAATCTTGTGCATCCGGTCGGCAATCCAGGAGTCTGTCATGGTGTTCAAAATCGTAGGAGGATTCTAAGAGTGCTTTCTCGAGCCAAGCAGCATAACCGAAGCCCACGAACGTTCCGAGTGAACCGTGACGGGTTTCTAATTGTCATTGTTCGACCGCACCAGCGAAAGATACACTTCTGCTTATGCAAATCACATCGAAAACTGAGGGAACACCATGCCGAAACTGAATCAGATCATCGCTATTCAAACTGGAAAAAAGAGCGCCTCGAAAGAAGCCCTGACTGCTGCCTACCATCAAATTCAAAAGCCCGATCTGATGACCGGGATCTCGCGGAGCTATAAACCCAAGGATGAAATGGGCGAAACGCTGCCGTCAGAGGCGAAACACGTCCAGGTAAAAGTGCAGGATCTGATTCAGCAGGTCAATCAATCGCTGGTGGAAATGTTCGACATCGTCGCGACTCAGGACCAGGCCAACTGCCAGGCGAAAGCGAGCGTGCAGGTCGACGGGCGAGTGCTGCTGAAGGATATTCCGGTCACGACGCTGTTGTTTCTGGAAAAGCAATTAATTGATCTCCACACATTCGTGGATAAATTTCCTGTGCTGGATGCCGGCGAGCGTTGGAATTTCGATTCCGCTCAGGACTGTTACGCGTCCGAGCCATTTTTGTCGTTGCGTACCAAAAAGGTTCCGAAGACGCATGTGAAGTACGAAGCCACCAAAGAACATCCGGCGCAGGTCGAAATGTATATGGAGGACATGACTGTCGGAACGTGGACCACGGTCAAATACAGCGGAGCGATTCCGGCTGCTGAGCGAAATGCGATGCTGGATCGCATCCACAAATTGCAGGACGCGGTCAAAGTGGCTCGCGAAGAGGCCAACGGCATGGAAGTGACGAAGCAAAAGATGGGGGACGCGTTGTTGAACTACGTCTTCTTCAACAAGTAATATCAGTATCCACGACTGAAGTCGATTTGCCCTGTCGCTTGCGGTTGTTCAAATCACCCCGATCCCGCTAAACTTGAGATGGAGTTACAAGCTGAAGCTTAGACTTAAACTAAACGCGTCCGACAGTGGAGGTGCAAATCCTTCTCCCACCATTAATCATTTCGGTGGGATAGCCCAACCAGTAGAGGCAGGACAATAGACTAAGGCTATTACTCCAATTTCCTGAGATGGTGCTGATCGTCGGATCAAGTTCTTCAACCAAAGCCGTTGGTTGCGGGTTCAAGTCCCGCCCTCTGCTCTTGCAGCAGGTTGATTCACTTCGCAGAGGTAGCTCAATCGTAGAGTAAACGGCATAACGACTGAGTTGAGGATTAAACGGAAGTCGCCGACGTGTACCACAGCACACAAACAGGGCCCGGTCGAGGGTATCGGCCGGGCTCCCCTTTTTAACATTGCGTGACAATTCGATGTGGGTCATGGTCGAGTCGACATCGATTGCTCTAACGGTTAAAACTGGCGGCAGATTTCTTTGCAGACTTTAGAACTGAATTACTCATGAAATACGCTCTTGTCATCCCCGATGGCGTGGCCGACGAACCACAAACTGTGTTGGGGGGGAAGACTCCACTGCAGGCCGCGAATATTCCCTTTATGGACGAAGTCGCGCGAGCGGGGTTTGTCGGTCAAGCGAATCACGTTCCGATTTCGTTGCCATCTGGCAGTGATGTCGGAACGATGAGCCTTTTTGGTTACGATCCGCTCGAATACCACACGGGCCGCGCCCCAATTGAGGCGGCAGCGCAGGGAATTGAGCTTGGTGAACTCGATTGGGCCATTCGTTGTAATCTGGTCACCGTGGAAGACGGCCGGATGGCCAGCTTCACCGCCGAACAGATTCCGAATGACTTGGCGAAAACGTTGATCGAACTGCTGCAGCGAGATCAATGTGGCAGCGAGCATTGGAAATTCTATACGGGCGTCAGCTATCGCAACCTGCTGGTCTACCGAGCGAGGAATACACCTGCTCCGTTCGGCCCAGAGACTCAGACGACTCCACCGCACGATATCACCGATCAGTTGATCGAACCTCACCTGCCTCAAGGGCCTGGCAGCGAATTACTGCGGGAACTGATGGAGCGGAGTAAACCTCTGTTTGCGGCTTGTG